>JAYVRP010001039.1:0-3161 GCA_043776215.1 Rhodoferax sp.
GTCGTCCAGGATGAAAAAGGCACCGATCATCGCGGCCAAACCAGTCAGCGCAATCGGTTGCGCGCGCACCGATGCCGAGCGCAGCACAGCCTGCTGGAACGACACACCACGCGCTACCTCCAGCTCGATGAAATCCACCAGCAAAATCGAGTTGCGCACGATGATGCCGGCCAGCGCAATCATGCCGATCATCGAGGTGGCTGTGTACTGGGCGCCCATCAACGCATGCCCGGGCATGACCCCGATGATGGTCAGCGGGATCGGTGCCATGATGACCAGCGGTGTCAGGTAGCTGCGGAATTGCGCCACCACCAGCAGGTAGATCAGGATCAGGCCCACACCGTAGGCCGCGCCCATGTCGCGGAACGTCTCGAAGGTGATCTGCCACTCGCCGTCCCATTTGATGGCGTAGGCGCGGAAGGCGTCGGCCGGCTGTCGGATCCAGTACTCACCGAGTTCACCCGTGTTGGGCAGACTCGCTGCAGCCAGTTGCGAACGGATGTTGAACAAACCGTACAGGGGTGAGTCGATGAACTTCGTCGTCGGCGCCCCGGCCTGCAGCGGCCGTGACCCGACATCACCCATCACGTACGACACCGGCAGAAGATCCTTGGTAAAACGTGTCTTGTCGATCACACCCCGCTCCAACAGCACCAGTTCGGACAGCGACACCAGGGTGCCATTGGCCGCGCGCATCGGCAAGGCGAGCAGCGCGTCAAGACCCACCTGGCGCTCCAGCGGCAACTGGAGTCGCACCGGCACCGGCCGCTTGGACTGGCCATCCTGCAGGTAGGTCGCGTCCGCTCCCATCAG
Organism: Rhodoferax sp.; assembly: GCA_043776215.1. Taxonomy (GTDB): domain Bacteria; phylum Pseudomonadota; class Gammaproteobacteria; order Burkholderiales; family Burkholderiaceae_C; genus CAISIP01. The sequence goes on from JAYVRP010001039.1 coordinate 814, forward strand.
CGCTGCCTGCACGGTCTGCGCCACGCTCGCCACCGGGATGCCCAGCGTCTCGGCGCGCTGGCGCTGCACGCGCAGGAAACTGCGCGGCGCGTCGGCCTGCAGACTGGTGTCGACCCCCACCACATGCGCAGTGTCGCCGAAGGCTTTCGCCACCCGCGCAGCCAGCGCCAGGCGGCCGGCTTCGTCGGGACCGTAGACCTCGGCCACCAGCGGCGACAGCACCGGCGGGCCGGGCGGAACTTCCACCACCTTCAGGCGCGCCTGAACCTTGGCTGCAATGGCTTCGAGTGGCGGACGCAGGCGCTGCGCAATGGCATGGCTCTGCTCATGGCGATGGGCCTTGTCCACCAGGTTCACCTGCAGGTCGCCCTGCTCGGCGTCGGAGCGCAGGTAATACTGACGCACCAGGCCGTTGAACGTGATCGGCGACGCCGTGCCCGCGTAGCCCTGCAGGTCACGCACCTCAGGCTGGGCAGCCAGATAGGCGCCCATCTCCTGCAAGGTCGCGGCGGTACTCTCCAGCGGCGAGCCCGCGGGCATCTCCAGCACCACCTGGAACTCGCTCTTGTTATCGAAGGGCAGCATCTTGAGCACCACCCACTGCACACCGGCCAGGCCCACCGACAGCAGCAAGGCCGCCAGGATGCCGAGCGCCAGCATCCAGCGTTTGCGGGTACTTTGCAGCAGGGGCATCAGCAACCACGTGAACAAGCGCTGCACCCGGCCCGGTGGCTGTTCGCCCTGGGCAGCACCATGCGCGCCGTGGGCACTGGCGGGCTTCATCAGCTTGAGCGCCAGCCAGGGCGTGACCGTGAAGGCGATGGCCAGTGACAACGCCATGCCCAGGCTGGAGTTGATCGGGATCGGGCTCATGTACGGGCCCATCAGGCCCGAGACGAAAGCCATCGGCAGCAAGGCGGCAATCACTGTCAGCGTGGCCAGGATGGTCGGGCCACCCACCTCGTCCACCGCCACCGGAATGATTTCACGCAGCGCTTTTCCGGGTTCGAGCTGCTGGTGGCGATGGATGTTCTCCACCACCACGATGGCATCGTCCACCAGGATGCCGATCGAGAAGATCAATGCAAACAGCGACACGCGGTTCAGCGTGAAACCCCAGGCCCAGGACGCGAACAAGGTGGCGGTGAGCGTCAGGATCACGGCCGCGCCAACGATCACGGCCTCGCGCCGGCCCAATGCCAGCCCCACCAGCAGAATCACCGAGGCGGTGGCGAACGCGAGCTTCTGGATCAGCTTGTTGGCCTTCTCGGCCGCTGTCTGGCCGTAGTCGCGCGTGACCGTCGTTTCGATGCCGGCCGGGATCACCGTGTTGCGCAGGTCGTCGAGGCGCGCGCGTGCGGCACGGGCCACGTCCACGGCGTTCTGGCCCGGCTTCTTGGTCACGGTCAACGTGAGCGCGGGAAACACCTGGCCTGCAGCGGCGCTCGCGGGAGCCGCTGGAGCAGCCACTTCCGTGTGGGCCGTGCCCGGGGTGAACCACACGTACTCGTGCGGGTTGCGCGCGCCATAGTCGATCCGAGCGACTTCACGCAGGTAGACCGGTCGCCCGTTGCTCACGCCCACCACCAGATCACCCACCTCCTCGGCCGTTCCAATCAGGTTGCCTGTCTCGATGGTCAGCATACGCGGTGTGCCGCCCGAGGCGTCGACCACCGAACCGGCAGGCAAGCCCATGTTCGCCGTCGCGAGCGTAGCCTGCAGCCGCTGCACGTCCACGCCGCGCTCGCGCATGCGGCCGGGGTCGAGCCAGACATTGACCGCCCGGCCGGGCCCGCCGATGGTCTGCACTTCGCGCGCACCCGGCACGCGCTTGAGTTCGGCCTCCAGCGTGCTGGCCACACGTTCGAGCTCGCTGGCACTGGCCAGGTCGCGGCTCCACAACGTGACGCCCAGCACCGGCACGTCATCGATGCCTTTGGGTTTGACAACGGGCGGCAACGCGCCCAGGTTGCGCGGCAACCAGTCCTGGTTGGCGTTGAGCACGTCGTACAGGCGCACCAGGGCCTCGGTGCGCGGAACCCCGACCTGGAACTGCACCGTGAGCACCGCCATGCCCGGGCGCGATACCGAATAGGTGTGCTCGATGCCGGCGATCTGCCCCAGCACCTGCTCGGCCGGACGCGCCACCATGTTCTGCACGTCGGCGCTGCTGGCGCCCGGAAACGCGATCAGCACGTTGGCCATGGTCACGTTGATCTGAGGTTCTTCCTCGCGCGGCGTCACCAGCACCGCAAACAACCCCAGCAACAGCGCCGCCAGCGCGAGCAATGGCGTCAGCGCGTTGTCCTGGAAGGCGCGCGCCAAGCGGCCGGAGACACCGAGCGCAA
>JAYVRP010001040.1:0-3157 GCA_043776215.1 Rhodoferax sp.
TCTCGATGCGCGTGGCGCGCCAGGGCAGCGGCCCGCTGGTGCTGTTGTGCCATGGCTGGCCGGAGTCCTGGTACTCCTGGCGGCACCAGCTCGCGGCGCTGGCTGCTGCCGGATACCACGCGGTGGCGCCCGACATGCGAGGTTATGGCGGCACCGACGCGCCTGCCGAGGCCGACAAATACACGATGCTGCACCTGGTTGGCGACATGGTCGCACTGGTGCAGGCATTGGGCGAGAAGCAGGCGGTGATCGTCGGCCACGATTGGGGCGCGCCGGTGGCGTGGAACTCGGCCTTGCTGCGTCCCGACCTGTTTCGCGCCGTCGCGGGCATGAGTGTGCCGTTTTCGCCGCCGGGGCCGGTCGAGGTGCTGGCTTACCTGCGCAAGCAGGGCATCCACAACTTTTACTGGCAGTATTTCCAGGAGCCCGGTGTGGCCGAGGCCGAGTTCGAGGCCGATATCGCGGCGTCCCTGCGGCGCATCCACTTCAGCGGCTCTGGCGACGGGCCTGATCGCGCGACTTTCGGCTTGATCGAGCCGGGCAAGGGTTTTCTCGGCAACACGGTGGATCCGCAGCTACTGCCGGCCTGGATGTGCGCCGAAGACGTGGCCTATTACGCGGCCGAGTTTCAGCGCTCGGGATTCCGCGGCGGCCTGAACTGGTACCGCAATATGGCGCGCTCCTGGGAGTTGATGGCGCCCTGGCGCGGCTGCGTGATCCGGCAGCCCTCCCTGTTCATCGCCGGGGCACGCGACAGCGTGCTCAAGTTCCCGGCCTCCCGGGCCCACATCGACAACTACCCCAAAACACTGCCCGGCATGCGGGGTTGCCATATCCTGGAGGGTGCTGGTCACTGGATCCAGCGCGAGCGGGCCGAGGCCGTCAGCACCTTTCTGGTGGATTTCCTCAAAGCAATTTAGAGGTCGCTGTTTGACACGTACAAGGACAAGGGCAAACACTAGGAATTCGCGTGCGCCGCTACCCCTAGAATTGACTTTTCCATACAAGCGCCGCCGGCATGTCGCCCGGCGCAACTTCAGGATGCACCCATGAAAAAGCTGCTCACGGCAATGGCGCTCGGCGCACTGTCCATCACCGCGCTTGCCCAAGGCAAGGACCTCAAGGTCGCCATCGACCCGACCTATGAGCCTTTCACCTTCAAAACTGCGGACGGCAAACCCACCGGATTTGACGTCGACATCGCCAATGCCGTGTGTGAAAACCTCAAACGCAAATGCGTGTTCGTGGAGCAGGTCTGGGACAGCATGATCCCCGGCCTGCAAGCCAAGAAATACGATGTGATCATCAGTTCGATGTCGATCACCGAAGACCGCCTCAAGGTGGTCGATTTCACCGACAAGTACTACAACACGCCGAGCAAGATCGTCGTCAAGAACGGCATCGCCTTCACCAACGAGGCTTCCCTCAAGGGCAAGAAGATCGGTGTACTCAAAGGAAGCACCCAGGAAAAATACGCCAATGGCGAACTCAAGAAGGTCGGCGTGACCGTGACCCCCTACGAAGCCCAGGACCAGGTCTACCTGGACATCAAGGCCGGCCGCCTCGACGGCACCGTGGCCGACATCCTCGAAGTGCAAGGCGGATTCCTGAGCAAACCCGAAGGCAAGGACTACGGCTTCGTGGGCCCCGAGCTGTTCATTCCCAAGTATTTCGGTTCCGGCGCCGGTTTTGCCGTGCGCAAGGGCGACGCGGCACTCAAGACCGAGCTCAACGGCGCCATCAAGGCCATCCGCAGCAGCGGCACCTACAAGAAGATCAACGACAAGTACTTCAAGATCGACGTTTACGGAAAGTGATCTCGCTGACCGCGTGGGCTGACCCCCCACCCGTTTGGGCTGAGCCCCCAACCGTTTGGGCTGAGCCCCCGCACGTTCGGGCTGACCCCCCGCACGTTCGGGCTGACCCCCCACCCGTTCGGGCTGAGCCTCCACCCGTTCGGGCTGACCCCCCACCCGTTCGGGCTGAGCCTCCACCCGTTCGGGCTGAGCCTCCACCCGTTCGGGCTGAGCCTCCACCCGTTCGGGCTGAGCCCCCTCCCGTTCGGGCTGAGACTTCTCCCGTTCGGGCTGAGACTTCTCCCGTTCGGGCTGAGCCTGTCGAAGCCCTCGCGAGCCCTTCGACAGGCTCAGGGCGAACGGTGGTGTTCTCCGCGCGAACGGTGGTGTTCTCCTTGCGAACGGTGGTGTTCTCCTTGCGAACGGTGATGTTCTCCTTGCGAACGGTGATGTTCTCCTTGCGAACGGTGATGTTCTCCTTGCGAACGGTGGTGTTCTCCGCGCGAACGGTGGAGTCCTCCCTGCGAACGGTGGCATAACTCCGTGCACACGACTGTTCATCTGCCCCGAATGCCGGAATCCATTTGAGCGCCTACTACACCTCCATCCTCTACGGCGCCTTGCTGACAGTGGGGGTGTCCCTCGCAGCACTCGCGGTATCGGTGCTGCTGGGTCTGCTGGGGGCTGGCGCGAAACTCTCGGGCCGACCGGCCCTGGTCGGGCTGGCCACGGTCTACACAACCATCATCCGGGGCATTCCGGAGCTGGTGCTGATGCTGCTGGTGTTCTACGGCGGCAGCATCGGCATCAACACCCTGCTCGAGCTCTCGGGCACCGGCGCCACGCTGGACATCAACCCCTTCACGGCCGGCGTACTGACGCTGGGTTTCATCTACGGCGCCTACATGACCGAAACCTTCCGGGGTGCCATCCTGGCCATCCCGCGCGGGCAGTTCGAGGCCGCCGCAGCCTTCGGCATGGGCCCGACCCAGGTTTTCCTGCGCATCACGGCACCCCAGATGGTGCGGTATGCCCTGCCCGGTTTCACCAACAACTGGCTGGTGCTGATCAAGGCCACGGCCCTGGTCAGCCTGATCGGCCTGCAGGAAATGACCTATCTGGCCAAGCAGGCCAGTGCCGCCACGCGCTCACCGTTCGCGTTTTTCCTGTTCACCGCCACCTTGTTCCTGCTCTACACCTGGGCCTCTCTGATCGTGTTGCGCCGCTTGCATGCGCGCTACAGCCTTGGCGCCAAAAGGGGCGAGTTGTGAACTGGGAGGTCATCTTCCGCGAAGAAAGCCTGGCCATGTATGGCGAGGGCATCCTGACCACGCTCGGGCTGCTGGCCTCGTCACTGGCCG
>JAYVRP010001041.1:0-3156 GCA_043776215.1 Rhodoferax sp.
AGAGAGAAAAGTGCCAGCAACACCCCCACGGCCAAGGCGCTATAGCCGTCGCGCAGCGCCAGCAAGGGCGAGGCCATGCGCATACCCGCCATGCACGCGTGCAGGCAGATGTGGCCACCGATCAACCGGGCCAGATCGCTAGACTTCATCCGGCTCCCGATCAAAGTCGCGGTCCGCAGGAATTAGAACTTGCGCATGGCTCTCGGGCAGCGCCTCGACCTTCTTCAGGGCCCGCCCCATGGCGCGGCTGCGGGTCTGCGCCGAGTCGAGTGTCTTCAGCACGCTTTCGGTCTGCGTCTTGACCTTGGACAGGACCTCACCGAACTTGCCAAACTCTGTCTTGACAGCAGCCAGGACCAGCCACACCTCACTGGCCCGCTTTTCCAGCGCCAGCGTCCGGAACCCCATCTGAAGCGAGCTGAGCATGGCCAGCAGTGTGGTCGGCCCCGCCAGCGCAACGCGATGGTCGCGTTGCAGGCCCTCCATCAGCCCGGGACGGCGCAGCACCTCGGCGTACAGGCCTTCAGTGGGCAGGAACAGCACGGCGAAGTCGGTGGTGTAGGGCGGCTCAAGGTACTTCTCCGACATCGAGCGGGCCTCCAGCCGGATCCGTGCCTCCAGCGCCTTGCCGGCGACCTCGGCGCCCAGCGCATCGGCCCGGCCCTGTGCGTCGAGCAGCCGTTCGTAATCCTCGTTCGGGAATTTGGCGTCGATCGGCAACCACAGCGGCTCACCTTGGTCGGATCGCCCAGGCAACTTGATGGCGAAGTCGACCACATTCTTGCTGCCCGGCCGCGTCGCGACCTGCGCTGCATACTGGTCCGGTACAAAGACCTGCTCCAGCAAGGCTCCGAGTTGCGCCTCGCCAAACATGCCGCGGGTTTTCACGTTGGTCAACAAGTGCTTGAGGTCACCCACCCCCTGCGCCAGTGTCTGCATCTCGCCCAGCCCCTTGTGCACCTGTTCCAGCCGGTCGGCAACCTGCTTGAAGCTTTCGCCCAGGCGCGTCTGCAAGGTGGCCTGCAGCTTCTCGTCGACCGTGGCGCGCATTTCTTCGAGCTTGGCCGAATTGCTGGCCTGCAATTGCGCGAGTTGGGCCTCCAGTGTCTGGCGCACTTCCATCATGCGCCGGGCATTGGACTCACTGAGATTTTGCAATTGGGTAAGCAAAGTGTCGGACAGCGTCTGTTGAAGCAGCGCAAGCTGCTGCCCGAAGGCGTCGATCTGGGTGTTCTGGGTACGCGTCGCCTCCGCGCTCTGCGCAAGCAGTGTCTGCTGGAACACGGCGAAGGTCTGCGCGAGCTCCAGCCGTGCGCCACGCGACGACTCTTCGATCATCCTTGCCAGTTCACGCTCGAGGCGTTCGATGCGCACAGTGCCAACCTGCACAGACGCCACTACCTCGGTACGGGCCGACTCCACTTTTTGCGCCAGCACCGGGTCAGTCCGGCGCAGGGCGAGCCACAACACGACCAGGGCATTGGCAAGCGCCAATGCGATCAGGCCCCACAACAAGAGTTCGTTCAAAACGGGCTTCTCCCGGATGTCATGGTGGTTGCTGCGGTTCGTACAACCGGATGACGTGCGGCGCCGGGGAACTGGCAGGCAAGGTGCCGGATCACTGGTGCAAGACACCAGGGTTCAGCGGTGTGCGCGCTTCACCCCGGATCAGGAAATCAATCAGGTTGTCGGCCGCGAGGTTGGCCATCGCAAGGCGTGTGGGTACAGAGGCGCTGGCAATATGCGGAGTGAGGACGACGTTGGGTACGGCCAGCAGACCTGGATGGAGCGCCGGCTCGCCCTCGAACACGTCCAGCCCCGCCGCCGCGATGCGGCGTTCCCTGAGAGCCTGGGCCAGTGCAGAGTCATCGACGATTCCGCCACGTGCAATATTCACCAGTGTGGCCGTGCGTTTCATCAGCGCCAGCTCGGCGGCACCAATCGTGTGATGAGATTGCGCCGAATAGGGCACCACCAGCACCACGTGGTCGGCTGTGGCGAGCAACACTTCCTTGCTGGCATACGTGGCGCCGCACGCCTGCTCGGTGGCTGCATCGAGTGGCGAGCGGTTGTGGTAGAGCACCCGCATGCCAAACCCGTGGGCGCCCCGGCGCGCAATGCCCTGCCCGATCCGTCCCATGCCGATGATGCCCAGGGTTGTGCCGTGGATGTCGGCGCCGGCAAACATGTCGTAGCGCCAGCGCGTCCACTGGCCCGAACGCAGAAAGTGTTCACTCTCGCAGACGCGACGCGCCGTGGCCATCAACAAGGCAAAGCCGAAATCGGCAGTGGTTTCGGTCAGGACATCAGGTGCATTGGTCGCCAACACGCCCGCAGCCGTCATGGCGTCGATGTCGAAGTTGTTGTAACCGACCGCCATGTTGGCGCATATTTTCAGCGTCGGGCAACTCTGCAGTACCTGCGCGTCCACCCGCTCGCTGGCTGTGCAGAACAACCCGGCACGCCCGGCCAGCTTGTCAATGAGCTGGGCATGGCTCCATACATCATCATCCTGGTTGGTCAGCACGTTGAAGTGCTGCTCAAGGCGCTCTATCACCTCCGGGAATACGGCCCGCGCGACCAGGATCCCGGGTTTACTTAACGAAGCAACTCCACCCTGCGGGCTGCGGTGCTGGGCACTTCCGAGTGGCCGGGCGGAGCTCATTTCACTGACCTGCGCGGCAGTCATCGCGTCTCAGCCTGCCTGCGGGATGTCGAACACCTGTCGCAGGTAGGCCAGGTACCGCTCGTCGTCGCACATGTTCTTCGATGGTGTATCGGACAATTTGGCGACCGGCTGGCCATTGCAACGCACCATCTTGATGACGATCTGCAAGGGCTCGTAACCAAGGTCGTTGGTCAGGTTGGTGCCAATACCGAAAGCCAGTTGGCACCGACCCCGGAACTGGCGGTACAGCTCGATCGTGCGCGGCACGGTGAGGCCGTCACTAAAGATGAGCGTCTTTGTTCGGGGGTCCACGCGATTCTTCACGTAGTGCGCAAGCATTCTTTCACCCCAGTCAAACGGGTCGCCACTGTCATGGCGCGCACCGTCGAAAAGTTTGCAGAAATACATGTCGAAATCACGCAGGAACGCATCCATGCCGTAGACATCACTCAACGCGATGCCAAGATCGCCGCGGTACTCCTTGGCCC
>JAYVRP010001042.1:0-10701 GCA_043776215.1 Rhodoferax sp.
CACGACGTTCCGATGCACATGCACCTGCTCGAGACGCCTTACCAGAAGGCCTATGCGCGTCGGCGCACCGGCGGATCGGCCATGGCGCACATCCAGGCGCTGGGCCTGGCCGGGCCCAGGTTGACCGTCGGGCACGGTGTCTGGATGACCGAGGACGACATCGCCCTGTGTGCGCACACCCGCACCATGGTGTGCCACAACTGCTCGTCCAATTTTCGGCTCAAGAGCGGACTTGCGCCGCTGAACCGGTTCGCGGCTGCCGGCATCCCGATCGCCATCGGCATCGACGAAGCCGGGATCAACGATGATCGCGACATGCTGCAGGAAATGCGCATGGTGCTGCGGGCACACCGCGAACCGGGCATCGACGCGCCCCATCCCTCGCCCTCGGCGGTGCTGCGGATGGCCACCGAGCACGGAGCCGCCACCACGCCCTTCGCGGGCCGCATCGGCCAACTGCACCCCGGCATGTGTGCCGATCTGGTGCTGCTCGACTGGAACGCCGTCACCTATCCCTATCAAAGCCCTGCCCTCGGGCTTGTCGACGTTCTGGTGCAGCGCGCCAAGGCCGGCGCGGTGCACAGCGTCATGATCGGCGGAGAATGGGTCTACCAAGAGCGGAAATTCACCCGCGTAGACCGGGATGCGGTGCTGGCAGAGATCGCGCAGCGCTATGCCCGGCCGTTGAGTGCAAACGAAGTCGAGCGCCAGGTATTGGCAAAAGACGTCATGCCACATGTGCACAAGTTCTACCAGGGGTATCTCGGCGGTCTGGGTGATGATCCTCATTACCGGCCGAGCGGACGCACCTGAAGCACCCGCTTCCCGTGCGCATGGATTGCGCAGCCGGCGTCATCCTCGAACAGCCAGCCCGAAGAAGCTACGCCATCCAGCCTGCGCCGGATCACTTTCCGGGCAGCGCCGACCAGCGGTACGCGCAGATCCACCGCCTCCGCATGGCGGACGTTCTTGGTGGCGATCTTGGTGGCGATCTTGGGGCACGTCCACCACCAGCCGTCCGATTCCCCGCGCACATGCTCAGGGCGCATACCAGCGTGCCCACGGTATATGTCCTCACGGGTGCGGTGCGCTTCGGCTTGCTGGGCTCTGCCCCGGCACCGCGCTGTGATCGCTTCCCCTGCCGCGCCTGCGCCGCCTCCAGGATCCCCATGGGGGGCCATTGCCCAAACGCCGTTTGCGTCATCCGCCCCTCAACGGGAGATTTGTATCGGTACGTCCATGCCTTGGTGCTCGGCGTAGCTTCCAGGCCCAGGCCGGGACACCCACCGACGACCAGGTGCTGGCCAGACTTCCGTAGCTTCGCTTGGCGCGCGTCGAATTGCACGATCTATACTCCCCCGTGCAAGAGCGGGTTCGGTGGCGTGGCGGGAAATCGAACCTACGCTAAAACCTATGCTTAAGCGGGCTAAGAACGATTGACAATCGAGGGCTTAGGCTAAACAATCCATAAAAATCAACAGGTTACGAAACGCGGGTGTAGTTCAATGGTAGAACGGCAGCTTCCCAAGCTGCATACGAGGGTTCGATTCCCTTCACCCGCTCCATCCACCGCATTCCTCCGAATCCGTGCCTGGCAGACCCGGGGGAATTGACATGGGAGCTGTCGTCATGGGGATGCCCACCATCAAGCAAGTCCGCGCGTTCACCGTGCGTGGCGGCGGCGCCGACTACCACGACCAGGGCAAAGACCACTGGATCGACGACCACATTGCCACGCCAATGGCGCGCTACCCCGAGTACCGCCAGAGCCGCCAGTCCTTTGGGATCAATGTGCTCGGTTCGCTGGTGGTAGAGATTGAAGCCAGCGACGGGACGGTCGGGTTTGCGGTCACCACTGGAGGCGAGATCGGCGCGTTCATTGTCGAAAAGCACCTGGCACGTTTTCTGGAAGGCCAGGTGGTCACCGACATCGAGAAGATGTGGGATCAGATGTACTTTTCCACTCTCTATTACGGGCGCAAGGGCATCGTGATCAACGCCATTTCCGGCGTCGACCTCGCGCTGTGGGATCTGCTGGCCAAGGTACGCAAGGAGCCGGTGCACCAGTTGCTGGGCGGCCCGGTACGCGACGAGTTGCAGTTCTATGCCACCGGCGCACGCCCGGACCTGGCCCGCGAGATGGGTTTCATCGGCGGCAAGATGCCCTTGCAACATGGTCCGGCCGAAGGCGAGGAAGGCTTTCACAAAAATATCGCCAAACTGGCCGACATGCGACAGCGCGTGGGCAAGGACTTCTGGCTCATGTTCGACTGCTGGATGAGCCTGGACCTGAACTATGCGACACGCCTGGCCCAGGCGGCACAGGCGCATGGGCTCAAGTGGATCGAGGAGGCTTTGCCGCCCGACGACTATTGGGGTTACGCCGAACTGCGCCGCCAGGTGCCGCGCGGGATGATGGTCACCACCGGCGAGCACGAGGCGACGCGCTGGGGTTTCCGGCTGCTGCTGGAGATGGGCTGCTGTGATTTGATCCAGCCGGATGTTGGCTGGTGCGGCGGGCTGACGGAACTGATCAAGATCTCTGCATTGGCCGATGCCCACAGTACCATGGTGGTGCCGCATGGCTCATCGGTCTACAGCTACCACTTCGTCGTCACGCGCCACAACAGCCCGTTTGCCGAATTCCTCATGATGGCGCCCCAGGCCGACCAGGTGGTGCCGATGTTCACCCCGCTGCTGCTCGACGAGCCGGTGCCGCACCACGGCCGCCTCAAGGCCTCGGCGCTGGACCAACCAGGATTCGGGGTGCGCCTTAACCCGGCGTGCACCTTGCACCGTCCCCATACCCACTGAGCCAGGCATGGAAGACCTCCAGGGCAAGGTGGTCCTTATCACCGGATCGAGCTCCGGAATCGGCGCGGCGGCGGCGCTTGCATTTGCCGCGCGCGGCGCCCGTGTCGCCATCCACTTCCACTCCCGCGCCGCGCAGGCGCAAGCCGTTCTGGAAGGCGTGCAGGCCTGCGGCAGCGAGGGCGCGGTGTTCCGGGCCGACGTGCAGGATACCGCCGCACTGGCACGCCTTGCGAGCGAGGTGCGGCAGCGCTTCGGACGCATCGACATCCTGGTGAACAACGCCGGAGGATTCGTCCAGCGGGTGGCGCTGATGCAGGCCAGCGACGAGCTGATCGACACCATCTTCCATGTCAACGCGCGCTCCATGCTGGCCTCGAGCCGCCACGTCGTGCCCACGATGCGCCAACAAGGCGGCGGCTGCATCATCAATGTGAGCTCACAGTCCGCACGCAGTGGTGGCAGCCTGGGGGCCGGACTGTACGCGTCGAGCAAGGGCTACATCAACACACTCACCCGTGCCTTGGCGAAAGAACTGGTACCGGACCGGATCCGCGTCAACGCCGTATCACCTGGCGTGATCGACACCCCCATCCACGATGGCCATACCAGCGCCGCACTGTTGGACCAGCTGCGCGCCGGCATCCCGATGGGGCGCCTGGGGAGCGCTGGCGAGTGCTCGGGAGCCATCCTGTTCCTGGCGAGCGAACAATTGGCAAGTTATGTCACCGGCCAGATCATCGAGGTCAATGGTGGCAGTGTGATGCCCTGAAGGAAAGAGTCCCCCCATGTTTGTCGTGACTGTTCAATTCACCATCGACCTGGCCCACTATCCGGCGTTCATGCGCGCGATGGTGGCCAATGCGGGCGAGTCGCGCCAGCGTGAACCGGGCTGCGTGGCATTCGATGTCTGCGAAGACCCGGCCCAACCCGGGCAGGTGTTCCTGTACGAGGTCTACCGCGACGCGGCCGCCTTCGAACAGCACAAGCGCGAAGCGCACTTCCTGGAATTCGACAAGGCGGTCAAGCCCTGGATACTGACCAGGTCACTCAAGATCTATTCGCTGGTTGATCGATGACCAGGCACAGAGAAGGAGGCTGAAATGGAAACGTGTCTGGTCAAAGGCCGCGAAGTGCCGCGCGCGCTGCTCGGCGAATTGAGCGACAGTGCGGCGCTGTTGCGCGATCCAAAGGCGCTGCGCGCGCGGCTGGCGGATGACGGCTACCTGTTCCTCAAAGGCGTGTTGCCGCGTGATGCCGTGCTGGAAGCGCGTCGCGAGGTATTCGAGCGCCTGGTGCAGGTGGGCGAGATTGCGCAGCCGGCCGAGGCAGGTATTGCCACCGGCGAGAGCCGTCGCGCTCAGGTGGTGCCCGACCCCGGTGTATTCTGGAAGTCGGTCAGTGAAGGCCCCCGGCTGCGCGCCGTCAGCCACGGCAGCGCGGTGGCCGCCATCATGTCGCTGGTATTCGATTCACCGGCTCTGCCGCAGGACTACATCTTCCTGCGCGCCGGCGCGCTCGGGCGGGCCACCGGGCTGCACTTCGATTACCCGTTCTTTGCCCGCCTGCACGACCAGCTCGCCACCGTCTGGCTGCCGCTGGGTGACGTGCCGGTCTGCGACGGGCCCCTGGTGGTGGTCGAAGGCTCGAACCACTTCCGTGACCTGATCGACCCGATGATCGGCTTCGACGTGTCAACCGACAAAACCCGCAAGGCCGACTTCGGCGTCGACGCCATCACGTTTGCGCAGCAGCGCGGCACCCGGCTGCTGACGCGCGACTTCGAGGCCGGCGACATGGCCCTGTTCGGCATGTACACGGCGCATGGCTCGCTGGACAACCATTCCCCCATCCATCGGGTGCGGCTGTCGTGCGACGTGCGCTGGCAGGCAGCGTCCTTGCCGCAGGACGAACGCTACTTCGGCAGCAACCCGGGCGGCACCACAGGTGTCGGCTACGGCGAACTGGTGGGCGCCAAGCCGTTGACGCAGGAGTGGCACGTGCGCTGATGGCTGGCGTTGCCAGGCCCGTCAGCGGCCGCCGGACACATCGATCGTTGTGCCGTGCAGGTAGGACGCAGCCGGGCTCAACAGCCAGATGGCGGCCTGCGCAATCTCTTCGGGCTGCCCGACCCGGCCCAGCGGAATGGTCGGTGCCACCCGCTGCATCAGTTCGGTGCCACCGATGGGCTCCAGAATGTCGGTGGCAATCATCCCGGGACGGATACCGACGACACGAATGCCTTCGCGGCCAACCTCACCGGCCAGCCCGAGGGTGAAACTGTCGATGGCCCCTTTGCTGGCCGCGTAGACCGCCATTCCGGCAAGCCCGCCCAGCCGGGCCGCGGCGGACGATATATTGACGATCACGCCGCCGTGGCCGCCGAAGCGCGGCGACATTCGCCGGATGGCGGCGCCCGCGCATTGGATGCAGGAATAGGTGTTGGTCAGGAACAGTGCATGCAGCGTCGCTTCGGTGTGTTCTTCAACGCGCCGTATCGCACCGCCGATCCCGGCGTTGTTGATCAGCGCGGTGACCGGCCCAAATCGCCGGTCGGTCTCGTCAAACAGTCGATCCACGTCGGCTGGCCGGGATACATCGGCACCAATGGCAATGGCGCTGCCCCCCTCGCGCTCGATATCGGCCACCACGGTCAACGCAGCATCGCGACTATGGCAGTAGTTCACAACGACCCTGTAGCCGTCACGGGCGCCCCTACGTGCACAAGCCGCTCCGATGCCCCGGGAGGCGCCCGTGACGATCAACACGCCGGGTGGGTCGGCACTGCCGGCGACGTTACCCATGTGTGTCGCGGCTCGCCTGCCCGCTCAACCTTGCGCGCCGAGCGCCTCGGGGTTGACGATGTAGGGCGGCTGCCGGCCTGAGGCGACATCGAGCGTCGCACGGAACGCGCTCTCTGCCAGGCGGCGCATGCATTCATCGGTAAAGCAGATGCCATGCGGCGTCACGATGACGTTGTCCAGCGCCAGGATCGGGTTGTCCACGCGCACCGGCTCTTCCTCGAACACGTCTAGCCCGGCCCCGGCGATCTTGCCGCTGGCCAGTGCCGCATAGAGTGCGGCCTCGTCCACGATCGGGCCACGTGCGGTGTTGATCAGGTAGGCGCCGGGTTTCATCAGCGCGATCAGTCGCGCGTTCACCAGCCCGCGCGTTTGCGCGTTCAGGGGGCAATTGACGGTCAGAAAGTCCGATGCGCGAAACAGGGTGTCCATGTCGACCAGCTGCACGCCAAGCGCCGCGGCCAACTTCGGGTCAGCGACCGGGTCATGCGCGATACACACCATGTCCAATGGTTTCGCCAGGCGAAACAGCTCGGCTCCGATGTTGCCCATGCCAATGGAGCCCAGCGTGCGCCCGGTCAGGCCGGTGCCGATGTGGTCCATCTTTTCGCCCCAGCGGCCGGTGCGCGTGAGCCGGTCCTTGATCAGCACCTTCTGCGCCAGCATCAGCACAAAAGTCAGCGCCGAGGTGGCGACCGGCCGACGCACACCATCCGGTGCGATGGTCAGCAGCACGCCCGCCCGGCTGCAGGCCGGTACATCGATGCTGTCGTAACCCACACCGAAACGGGCGATCAACTTCAGACGACGGTCTTTGCCCGACAGGCTGTGCGATGTGACCCGCGTGATCATGGCGCAGATGACGTCATAACGCTCGGCCTGTTCCGGCGTCATGTCGATGGACGGCTGCGCCATGAACTCCCAATCGATGAGGGGACTGTCCAGCAAGCCCAGCACCTCGGTGCCAAAAATCGGCACGCCGTCGGACTTCAGGACATCGGCGGTAATGCCGACACGAAACTTGCCCATGTCATGACCCTCCCGGATTCAGTTATGGCCCTGCATCATGCGCGGCAACCACAACACCAGGTCCGGCACAAAGGCCACCAGCAGGATCACCAGCAGCCACGCCACGATGAACGGCGACAACATGCCCAGCGATGCGTTGTAGCTGATGCCGGCGATCTTGCAGGCCACCATCGCCAGCACGCCCACCGGCGGCGTCACCGAGCCCAGCACCAGCAGCATGATCGTGACGATGCCGAAATGCACCGGGTCGTAACCGAGATGCGCGATCAATGGCCCCATGATGGGTACCACGATGATCAACGCCGGCACAGGCTCCAGAAAAGTGCCCAGCAGAAAGAAAAACACGATCAGGACCAGCATTGCCAGCGAAGGATTGTTGGTGATCGACAGCATCAATTGCAGCGTGATCTGACCGACACCCGCGCGGCTCAGCACCCAGCTGAACAGGCCGGCCCCGGCCAAGGTGACCAGGGCGCTGGCCGTCATCGCCGCGGCTGCGGAGAAGTTCCGGTACAAAGAACTGGCACCGTGCCGGCCGCCGATCAGGCCAAACACCAGCGCATAGAGCGCGGCGATTGCGCCTGCTTCGGTCGGCGTGAAGGCCCCGGAAAGAATGCCGCCAATGATGATCACCGGCATGAAGATGGCAGGCAAGGCCCGGCTGCTCGCGCTGCCACGCTCGGCCCAGGTGGCACGCGGTGAAGGATGCGCACCGGCACCTGGCGCCATGGCCCAGGCCAGGACCAGCATCGACACGCCGGCGAGTATGCCGGGAAACACGCCCCCCAGAAAAAGCGCCCCGATCGACACACCGGTGACCGAGCCGTAGATCACCGCAATGATGCTGGGTGGAATGATGGGGGCCATCATCGACGCGCACGCAGTGACGGCTACGGCAAAGGCGGGCTTGTAGCCCTCGCGCTTCATGGCCGGAATCATCATCGAGCCAATCGCGGTCAAATCCGCCAGCGCAGACCCGGAAATTGCACCCATGAACATGTTGGTCATGATGTTGGCCTGCGCCAGGCCGCCCCGGAAATGCCCGATCCAGGCACGCGACAGGTTCACCAGCCGCTCGGTGATGCCGGCCACACTCATCAGTTCGCCGGCCAGCACAAACAAGGGCACCGCCAACAGCGAGAAGTTGTCGAGCGAATCGTAATACTGCTGCGCCAGGATCAATACGGGCAACTGCCCGTCCACCAGCACCGAGAGGATCGCGGCCAGGCCCATGCAATACCCGATGGGCATGCCCAACACCATGAACACAAAAAACAATCCGAGCATCAAACCGATAGTCATAGGGTCGGGTCCACCGGATGTTCGGCTGCGGGCGCGAGGTTCCAGGTGAGGATAGTGAACACGACCTCGATCCCGGCACCCACCGCAATCGCCATGTAGACCGTCCACTTTGGAACTTCCAGCAAGGGCGAGCGTTGCAGCCAGGAGCGGTCCATCAGCTGGATCGCGGCCCACAGCAGCAGCAGACAAAACACGATGCTGAGTGCGTCGGAGATCCAGACCACCACCTTGCGTCCCGCGGCAGGCAGCATCAGCTCCAGCACTTCCACCCGGATATGACCACGCGACGCAGCCACCAGTGCGGAGCTCACCATCACTCCCCAGACCATCAGGCCACGCACCAGCTCCTCGGCCCAGAACAGCGACTCATTGAGCACATAACGAAAGAAGACCTGCAGCAGCACCAGCACAAAGTAACTCGCCAGCAACGCGACCGAGAGTGCGGTCAACGCAGACCGCAGATGGTCCGACACGGCGCTGATTCCGCGCGGCGCCCCTGGCTCATGCATGACACCCGTTTGCGAACCCGACATCCGCCTCAGGCCTTGGCCGCAGCCTGGGCGGCCTCGACCAGGGCTTTGCCTTTGGGACCGGTCTTGCTCACGAAGTTGGTCAACACCGGCCCCATCTTGGAGCGGAAGCTGTCGATGTCGGGCGTTGCATCGGCCTTGACGCGGCCCGCCAGGTTGTCCCAGGCGGCCTGCTGCTCCTTGATGTTGGCGTCCCACATTTCTTTTTGCACTGACTCGATGGCGGTGTCGCGGATCACCTTCTGGACGTTGGCTGGCAAAGTCGCCATCTTCTTGGCGCTGGCCATCATCGACACCTCGGTAAAGATATGGTGCGTCTTGGTGGCAAAACCCGCCACCTCGTAAATCTTGGCGGAGACGATGTAGTCGGCCGGCACCTCGATCGCGTCGATCACACCGGTCTGCAACGCGGTGTACATTTCGCCAGCCGGGATCGGCGTGGGGTTGGCGCCCATCGCCTTGGCCATTTCCACCCAGGTCGGAATCTCCGGCACGCGCAGCTTGATGCCACGCACATCATCGGCCTTGTGGATCGGCTTCTTGGACAGGAACACCCGAAAACCCGACGCCCCCAGAGACAGGATCTCGACACCCAGCGCGTCCTTGGCGACGTCAATGACCTGCTTGCCAGGCGGCCCGTACATCACGCGCTTGACATGCTCGAAATCGTTGAACAGGAACGGCAGGGAGATGAAGCCCAGGTGCGGCTGCCAATTGGCCAGCGTGCCCAGATCGCTCCAGCACATGTCCAGGGTACCGAGTTGCAGGGCCTCCGCCGAGGTGCGCAAATTGAACAGTTGCGACGCCGGCTTGATGTCGATGGTGACCTGGCCATTGGTGCCGGCGTTCACCTTCGCAGCGAAACTTTCGGTGATCTTGTGCCCCAGATGCGAGGTGGGAAGGTGGTGCGAGAACACCAGCCGGATCGGTGCCGCCTGCGCCCGCGTGATCGCGGGTGCGGCCAATGCACTGGCTGCGCCAGCGCCATAGGTCAAAAGAGTGCGTCGTGAAATCGCCATGCTTGTCTCCTGTGTCCGGCTTTCAGCCGTGCTTGTATTGCCCGACGCGACTACTTGCGGAATTCTGTTTGCCGGGTGCGTTTATATTAATGTAATATGTTTGCAGCGTCAATTGAGAGTTGACCCTGACGCGCAAGATCGGCCCCCCGCCATCGAGGAGACAAAATGATCAGTGACCTGGATGTCGCGCGTTACCAGCGTGATGGCTACATCGTGGTGCCCGGCGTGCTGTCGGAACAAGAGGTGACCGAACTGCAACGCGTGACGCAAGAGTTCGTCGAAGCGTCGCGCAAGACCCTGCAACACACCGACGTATTCGACCTCGAGCCCGGCCACACGGCGGCACAACCCCGCTTGCGGCGCATCAAGACACCCCACCTGCACCACCCCACGTATGCGCGCATGGTCCGTCACCCCAGAATCGTCGCCGTGCTGCAAAAATTGTGGGGCCCCAACATCCGCTTCGACATCTCCAAGCTCAACCTCAAGGCTGCTGGCTTCGGCTCCCCAGTGGAATGGCACCAGGACTGGGCCTTCTACCCCCACACCAACGACGATCTGGCGGCCGTGGGCATCATGGTCGATGACTTCACGCCCGATAACGGCTCCATGCTCGTCATCCCCGGCAGCCACACCGGTCCGATTTACGATCACCATGCCAAAGGCCATTTTGTCGGCGGCATGGATCCCACCCTGTGCGACGTCGATTTCTCCAAAGCCGTCATGTGCACCGGCAAGGCAGGCTCCATCACCGTGCACCATGCACGACTGGTTCATGGCTCTTCGGCCAACGTCTCGGGTCATCCGCGGCGTTTTCTGCTACACCAGTACCGCGCCGCTGACGCGTGGCCGCTGATCCATCCGCCCACCGCCTGGGAACCCTGGACGGCATTGCTGGTGGCGGGCGTGGACACGCTGGCGCCACGCATGACATCGGTACCGGTGCGCCTGCCGTATCCGGCGGCACCGAACCAGGGTTCGATCTACGAAAACCAGCGCGACCTTGCCACGCGGTTTTTCAAGGATGTGGACGAGGTCGCCAAAGTCTGATGCAGCAACTGCGGGTCTACCAATCCCTGTGGGCGATGGAACGGCGCCGACCGGATGGCGCCGAGTGGTCGCTCGACACCAAGCTCGACATGATTCATGGTGCCGGTTTCGACGGTGTCGGCGTGCGTTTTTTCGACCGTGCCTACGTGCGCGAAGTGA
>JAYVRP010001043.1:0-3127 GCA_043776215.1 Rhodoferax sp.
GCAAAGCATGGCACGTGAACTCTGGCCCAAAGGTATCCACGTGGCCCACAGCATCATCGACGGTGCGATCGACACCGAGTTCATACGCACGAACTTTCCCGAGCGTTATGCCATGAAGGATCAACACGCCATCGTCAACCCCGACAGCATTGCCGAGGCGTATTGGCAGATTCACCAGCAGCCACGTGATGCCTGGACGCACGAGACCGAAATCAGGCCCTGGATGGAAACCTGGTGAGCCACGCTTGACTTGCTACGTCTACACGACGACCGAATCTCAGGCCGAAGGGCGATCCGTCACCAAGGTGGTCATTGGGGCTGCTGATAGCGCTGCCAGAAACGGGCCGGGAAAGGGCTCCACCAGGCGTCCAGTGGGGTGGTTGCTGCAGGACCTGCTTGCCCAGGGCGAGGTGGCCGCGCCGGTTGCGCGAATTGCCGCTGCAAAGCGACGGCAGGGGTGAAGAGATTGCGGTCCTGCGGAAGGGCTTCGACAGGCTCAGCCCGAACGGGTGGGGGGCTCAGCCCGAATGGATGGGCGGCTCAGCCCGAACGGGTGGGGGGCTCAGCCCGAACGGGTGGGGTGCAGTCTGAATGGGGAAGTGCAGTCTGAACGGATGTGGCTCAACGTGAACGGGTCGGGCGGCCAGTCCGAACGGGTGTGGCTCAGCGTGAACGAATCTGAACGGCTGATCAACATCTTCCGTCACCCTTTCGCGCCCTTCATCGCCGCCATGTACGGCGCCAGGCGCTTGCCCATTTCATCCCCCAGGGCTTGCAGGCCGCTCAGGGGGCGCACCATCACTTCGAAGTCGACAATTTTCCCGTCGGCGTCGAACTTGATCAGGTCGATGCCCTTGAGGTCCTTGCCGTTCACGCTGGCGCTGAACTCCAGTACCACGCTGTGTCCATCGGTGCTGGCCAGTTCGCGGTGGTAGGTGAAGTTGTCGAACACCTTGGATACCGTGCTCAGAATGAGCTGCACCACTTGCGCGCCCGGGTAGGGCGTGTGGGCCATGGGTGAGCGGAACACTGCCTTGGGGCTCAGGATGTTTCCAAGTTCGCCCAGGTTGCCCTCGGCCACCATCACATGCCATTGCCGCAGGCTGGCCGCAGCGGCCGGCGGCAGGAGCTGCTCCAGCGTGGCAGTGCCCGTGCTCCCGGTGGCAGCCGGTTGGGCGCCCGGGTCCAGTCGCAGCGCCAACTCGGTGCCTTGCAGGATGGCACGCTTGGCGTCGAGTTCAACGGCCTTGTCGGCACCGCCGATCAGGTGCACGGTGCATCCTGCTGCTTGCAACGCCGCCTGCAATTCACGCTGCGGTTCCTGCCCGGCGCAGACCACGACGGTGTCGGCCGCAATGGTCATGTTCCTGTCGCCCACACTGATATGCAGGCCGGCATCGTCCACCTTGTGATAGGTGACGTTGTTGACCATCTCCACTTCGCGGTTCTTCAGGGAGGTGCGGTGAATCCAGCCGGTGGTCTTGCCGAGGCCGTCACCCACTTTGCCAGCCTTGCGTTGCAGCAGGAACACCTTGCGCGGGCTCTTGTGGATATGCGCAGCCGTCAAGCCACCACGCGCGGTCCCGGTGGTGTCCACACCCCACTCCGCGAAAAATTTGGCGGCATCCAGGCTCGGGCTGGTGCCCTCGTGCAGCAGGAATTCGGCCACGTCGAATCCGATACCGCCGGCACCAATCAAGGCCACGGTTTTTCCCACCGCGCAGTGGTCGCGCAGCACGTCCAGGTAACCCACCACCTTGGGGTGGTGGATACCTTCGATGTCGGGCGTGCGGGGGCTCACCCCGGTGGCCAGCACCACTTGTTTGAAGCCGGCGTCGGACAGTTCCGCCGAGCTGACCCGGTGGCCGAGTCTCGTCTTCACGCCGGTCAATTCGATCTGCTTGGCGAAGTAACGCAGGGTCTCATGGAACTCCTCCTTGCCAGGCACTTGCCGGGCCACGTTGAACTGGCCGCCGACCTCGGGGGATGCGTCAAACAGCGTCACGTCAAAGCCGCGGCGCGCGGCGGTCGTGGCAAAGGCCAGACCAGCCGGCCCGGCACCTACCACGGCAATACGGTCCCGCGACTTGGCGGGGCGCTCGACCATGAGGGTTTCGTGGCACGCACGCGGGTTGACCAGGCAGGACGTGATCTTGCCGGCAAACGTATGGTCCAGACAGGCCTGATTACAGCCAATGCAGGTGTTGATTTCGCAGGCTTTGCCCGCCATCGCCTTTTGCACGAACAGCGGGTCGGCCAGAAAGGGCCGGGCCATCGACACCATGTCGGCCATGCCATCGGCCAGCACCCGCTCCGCGACCTCGGGCGTATTGATGCGGTTGGTGGCCACCAGTGGAATGCCCACCCGGCCTTTAAGTTGCTGGGTGACCCACGCAAACGCCGCGCGCGGGACCTTGGTGGCAATGGTGGGAATACGCGCCTCGTGCCAGCCAATACCGGTGTTCAGAATCGTGACACCGGCTTTTTCCAGCGCCTGGGCCAGTTGCACCACTTCCTCCGCTGTGGAGCCGCCTTCCACCAGGTCGAGCATGGACAGCCGAAAGATGATGATGAAGTCGGGCCCGACCCGCGCCCGGGTTTGGCGCACGATTTCCAGCGGCAGGCGCACGCGCTTGTCGTAACTGCCGCCCCATGCATCGTCGCGCTGGTTGGTGTGCGCGGCGATGAATTCGTTGATGAGGTAACCCTCCGAGCCCATGATCTCCACGCCGTCGTAACCCGCGCTCTGTGCCAGCGCTGCGGTGTGGACGAAGTCCTCCACGGTTTGCTCCACCTCTTGCGTTGACAAGGCGTGCGGGCGAAACGGGTTGATCGGCGCCTGGATGGCACTGGGAGCGACCAGCTCCGGGTGGTAGGCGTAGCGGCCAAAATGCAGGATCTGCATGGCGATCTTGCCGCCCGCCGCATGCACGGCCTGCGTGACCACGCGGTGCTTGTCCGCCTCTTCCTGGGTCGTCATCCGGGCGCCGCCGGGCATGGGCCGGCCGCGGTCATTGGGGGCGATGCCGCCGGTCACGATCAGGCCCACGCCACCGGCGGCCCGTTCCGCGTAAAACGCCGCCATGCGCTGGAAACCGTCTTTGGCCTCTTCCAGCCCCACGTGCAT
>JAYVRP010001044.1:0-3124 GCA_043776215.1 Rhodoferax sp.
TTCGGCGTCATCGGTTTTGATGCGCACGGTGTAGTGACCCGCTACAACGCCTTTGAGTCCAGGGCCGCCGGCCTGTCGCCGGAGCGCGTGCTGGGCAACGCGCTGTTCACGGTGGTTGCGCCCTGCATGAACAACTTCATGGTGGCGCAACATTTTGAAGACGCCCTCGAAACTTCCTCCTTGCTCGATACAACGCTCGACTATGTGTTGACTCTGCGCATGCGGCCGGTCAAGGTCCAATTGCGGCTGCTGGCGGCTCCTGGTGCAGCAACGCGCTACGTGCTGATCCAACGGCGCATTCACTGATCGGCGCCTCTCATGTCTGGCGGCATGAACGAGGATTACGAAGCGCTGCTGCAGTTCCTGTACCAGGCGCCGATCAGGCTGGTGCAGGCCACGCTGGACGGAGACATCACCTTGATCAACTCGATGTCGGCGCAGTTGCTGATGCCGCTGCACCGGTGGCGCCTGCGCACCGTGGTGTTCGTGATGCGGGCGGTGGGGATGCCGCTACCGCAGTCGTGGCACAGCTGGTGCTGGTGGCGAGGCGAAGACCGGTTTAGATCTCGTCCAGCGTGTAACCCGCTTCGCGTTGGTGGCGAATGCGCAATACGGTCACATGGCCAACGTGACGCAGGTAGTCGTAACGTGCCAGGTATCCGCGCCCACGAAGGATGATGAGTTCGCGCTGCTGCCCTTCCACGGGACGGCCGATACCCGGCTGCAGGGCCAAAATGGCCAGAGCTTCCAGGATGAACGGTAGCAAAAAACCGCCATGGGATCGTCGGAATCGACCAGAAAGCCTTCCAGGCGTTCAAGGTCTTGGAACGCCGCAGGCGCAACATCGATGGTTACGGGTTTGTCCATCAGCGCGTGTCACCGCGCCATCGCTTGAGCTTCGGGCGCGACGGGTTCTCGCCCCGGGCGCGGGCCGTGAAATAGGCGCGCACATCGTCGAATCGGTAGGCCATTCCGGTCTCGCGGACTTGGTCCAGTGCACACTGGGCGTCCAGCGTGAACTGTTCCCGCTGACTGGCTCGCTCAGTGGCTTCCCCGAGCGTTTTTACCATGAAGGCGTGGGCGCTGATACCTGCTTTGCGCGCTGTGTCGTCGATTTTGGCTTTCAGGGTTGCGGGCAATTTGATACTGGTGGCAACCGAATTTTCGGACGGCGGTTTGTTTGCTTGCATGGCAGTTTCCTTTTGCGCAAAAAGGAAGGGATGTCCGGGTAGTCAAATGTGACTAAGAATTCAGTCTAGCAGCAATGGCAGGGCGGCAGCGCGAACTGGACCATTGGGGGGTAACATGCCACGTCGCTCCACACTGGTGATCACACATGGTGTAGCCGTAGCCGGCCTCACGCGGGCCCAGGCGCTGTGTGCGTTGCTGCTTGGTCTGCGCTTGCCTCGTGACGACCTTGCGTGGACTCCAAAATGGTGACGACTCGGCTTTCGGTGGCAGCGCCTCCAGCCCGTGCTGGGCCCGATCCGACCAGTTTTAAGCCCACCGCAGCCCACGACAATGGGTTCGGGCTTTTCAACTGCGCAGTCATCCGATGTCTATCTCGCCCAGGCGTTTTCGCCACAGACTCCAGGACCGGCCGATCTGCCCGTCGTTGGCCGTGGCAGCGAGTTGGGCTTCTTCCTCGTTCAGGTAGGTGACTGGGCCCATCGCCATGGACTGGCTCTGCAGCCGGGCATTGGTCTCGGCATAAATGGCCCGGTACACGACCTGTTCGATGGAATTGCCGACGACCGTCGAGCCGTGGCCGCGCATCAGTACGCAAGTCTGAGGCCCCAGCGCCTGCGCCAAGGCCTGGCCCAACGCAGCGTTGCGGATCAGCATGTCGGTATTGCCGCCGGTGTCGCGGATCTCGAACTGGGACGATCCGCTGCCCAGAAACCCGGCCATGTGAAAGATGGGCCGTAAGCGGTGGCCGGTGACGCCGAAGGGGATCACGCTGGCCGAATGGCTGTGCACCACCGCGCATACGTCCGGTCGGGCGCGGTAGATTTCGCTGTGGATGAAACGCTCCAGATACGGCCGCTCGCTGGTCTGCGAAACGGCCTCGCCGTTCAGGTCATAACAAACGATATCGGAGCGCACCACCAGGCCAGGTGCGCGATTGCAAGAGAGCAGAAAAACGTCTGGCTCGCTGTGGTGGCGCACGCTGGCATGGCCGAGACCGTCCACAATTCCCTGGTCGTACAGGATACGGTTCGCAACGACCAGTTTTTCCACCAGTTCGGGATCAGCAAGCGTGACATGCATGGCCAGAAGGGTAGCGCCGGACGCTGCGTATTGGCGCCATCGTTTACCCTTGCATGAGGGGTCGGAAGTGCTTGCAGGGCACCGGGGCACGCGGGCTTGGCACCGGAATGACGGATACGGTTCGGGGGTCAGGTGCCTTTTGCAAACTCCAGCACCCCGTCATCGACCTTGCCCATGCGCAGCAGCCAGATGTCTTTCGGGTAGTTCTGGTACAGCTTCCAGGGCGCGCGTGAACCCTGCGTGGCAAACAGGTGCATGGAGCGCTGGATGTAGCTCGACGAAAAATCCACCCAGGGCTCGGGCGTGATGCTGGGGTCGGTGTTGCGCGGCACGCAATGGCTGATGCCATGGTGCTGCATGTGGTTGAGCAAACGGCAGACGTATTCGCAGGTCAGATCGCACTTGAGCGTCCACGACGCGTTGGTGTAACCAAAACTCGTCGCCAGATTGGGGATGCCGCTGTACATCAGACCTTTGTAGCTCATGGTCTTGGTCATGTCCACGAGTTGCCCATCGACCGTGATCTGCAGGCCCCCCATCACCTGCAGGTTCAGGCCGGTGGCGGTGATGACGAGGTCGGCATCGAGGTGTTCACCAGACTTCAGGTCGATGCCGGTTTCGGTGAAAGTGTCGATGTGGTCGGTGACCACCGAGGCGCGGCCCGACTTGATGGCTTTGAAAAAATCACCGTCGGGCACCAGGCACAGGCGTTGCTCCCACGGGTTGTAACGCGGCGTGAAGTGTTTCTGGATGTCGTAGTCGCGGCCCAGCGCCTCGCGCACACCACCCAGCAGGAATCGCTTCATCTTGTCGGGCTGGCGCTTGCACAGGCGGTAGACGTACATGCCCAGCA
>JAYVRP010001045.1:0-3114 GCA_043776215.1 Rhodoferax sp.
GCGCACCCAGCTCGACGCCTTCATCGCCCGCACAGGAGCCGATGAACTCATGATTGCCTCGCAGACCTTCGACCACACCCAGCGTCTGCGTTCGTTCGACATAGCAGCGCAAGTGCGGCACGACCTGCAGCCTGGCCCGCCCCAGGGCGCGGCTCGGGAACTGGCTGGCTGATTCTTTCGTAATTCATGCACGGTGGGGGCCGAAACACATTGCCGCGTTGGGGCTATTCAGCTAACTTTCATGATGCCATCTCCTCAACCCGCATCATGAAAGATTTTGCACGTTTGCAGCCAATCACTACCCCGTTCGGGCTGAGGCTGTCGAAGGAAGCTTGCCGAAGCACGCAGCCCTTCGACAAGCCTGTCCTGAGCGCAGTCGAAGGGCTCAGGGCGAACGGTTTGGTAGTTGGTGCGATTTCCGAGAACCTCGATGGAAAGCACTACCCCGTTCGGGCTGAGCCTGTCGAAGCCGCCCGTCCTGAGCCTGTCGAAGGAAGCCTGTCGAAGGGATGACGGACCCTTCGACAGGCTCACGGTGAACGGAGTTGTTCGCTGCGTCAGCCAGCCGACCTCTGCCTGGCCGCGGTCCAGCGCTGCAGCTTCTCACGCGCGCCGTTGCTCGCCGGGTCCATCGCGCTGTCATGGGTGTCGCGTTGGGTGCACAACTCGATCACGTACCCGTTCGGATCGCGGAAGTAGATCGAGTCAATGAAGCCGTGGTTGGACACCCCGCGCGTCTCGATGCCCTGCGCCTTGCCTTTGGCCAACATCGCATCAAGCGCCTCGCGGCCCACTTCGAGGGCAATGTGCAGGTCGTAGTCGTGCTGGTCCTTGAAGTCGAACGCCATGTCAGGCGCCTCGAAAAAAGCCAGACAGGAACCGTCATCGAGTTGGTAGAACGTGTGCAGTGTCTCGGTTGGACGGCCGCTCTTGGTCTCGTTGATCTCGAGCGTGCTGACCAAAGGCAGGCCCAGGAACTCCTCATAGAACTTGCGCGTCTGCTCGGAGTCGCGGCAACGGTAGGCGTTGTGGTGCAGTTTGCGGATCATGGTGCTGCGCCGGTCGGGCGTCTGGCTCAGACAGAGACCATCTTGGTCTTGTCAAGGCTGCCGCAATAGCCGTCGATGACCTGGTGCGCCGGCCCCCAATTCTTGAGCGCCTTCATGCGGCCCAGCCAATGCGTCACATTTGGGTAGGCCGCCAAGTCGCTACCGATGAGTTCACCCAGGTAGACGTACTCGGCACAAAAATAGTCGGCAATCGTCAATGCGTTGCCACAGACATAGGCATTGCTGCTGCCGAGGTAATGGTCGTTGAGCACCTGCAGCCAGCCCTGCGCGCGCTCCTTGCCCCACTGCAGAGTGGCGTCCTGCGCTTCGTCGCTGCGGCGCTTGTGCGCGGGGAATATTTGTGGGTATACCAGGCCATACACGAGGTCGCGGCACAGCTGGGTGTTGGCCCAGTCCATGCGCTCGTTGACACGTGCACGTTGCTGCAGGTCCTGAGGGTACAGCGGCGAGCCGCTCTTCTCGGCCAGATATTTCAGGATGGCCGAGCATTCGCTGATCCGGAAATCGCCGTCCTCCAGCATGGGCACCAAGCGATTGGGGTTAAGCCCCACGTAGGGCGGCTGGTAATGCTCGCCGGTGAACAGGTCGACCACCTGCATGTCGAGCGCGATGCCGCTTTCGACGGCGAACATCATGATCGGGCGGCTGGTGGTCGATGCTGGGTGGTAATAGAGTTTCATGCTGGTTCTCCTGGGTTTATGGGTTCGGGGACCTTTGGACGGATCGCGCTGGCAAAAAGGCGACGTGCACCGCGCCAACACTCCGACAGCGGGAGCTTACCAGCGCGGTTTTGTCAAGCGCAGCGCCGGGGTTATTGATGGAGCGGGATGCGAAGCCGCGCAACGAATGGCCCCCGCTGCGGCCTTGGCGATAGCTTTGTCAAGCGCAGCGCAGGTGGCCTTTGCAGGGTTCAGTCCGCTGCTGGCAACAGTCGCTCCACCGCCAACCCCAGATAGGGCGCGGCCATGTCGGGAGGCAGCCCGTAGGTAAAGGAAAACTGGCTGGCACCCATGGGCGCACGGCCGGCTGCGCGCAAGGCGCCCAGCAACTGGAACGGGATCGCGACAGACTGGCCGTCGCTACAGGACATGCTGGCGACGCCGCTGGTGGTGGCCGTCAGCTGCAGCGCCCCCATGCAGTCGAATGCCGGCGCGTCCTGGCTGTGCAAGTGAAGGGTGCCCCTGCGTGCCTGGGTATAACTCGCCTCCCCGTGCAACAGGCGCCCGCCGACCACGCCGGCCGCGCTGGCGCGCGATGCGAACAGGGTCTGCGCCTTGTCATCGATGGCGGAGCAGCCCACCAGGCACACGGTCAGGCCAGCGGCCAGATGCAGCAGGCGCAGGCTGATGGAGGTGGTGACGGTGGAGGCGTTCATCCTGCCATCGTAGTGCCAGGTGCCCGCGCCACCAAAGGCACATGAGACGGGGGATGGCAGGCCAGTTCCGGGCACCGCGAGAAAGTGCCGACACCCCCACCTGGCGCGCGCAAGTGGCGAATCTGTGGACAATGCACTGGTCGATCACTGTCACGTGTCGCACTTCCCCGGCATGGAGGGCATCCGCATGCACAACGCTATCGCTCCGGCAGAGGCCCTACCGCAGCCCGGCCGGCCTGCGCCGGACCCGGATGAAGCTTGCTTGAATGAACCCGCGCTGCCGGACGACTGGCTTGCCGCACTGTTCGCCGAAAGCGATGCGATCACCGACCGCCGGAAGTACGTGTTGGGCGAGGTGGCCGCCGATAACCAGGCCGAGCTGAAGTTGCCACGGGTCGGCCTGGCCCTGTCGGGAGGCGGTGTACGCAGCGCCACCTTTGCATTGGGCTTGCTGCGCGGTCTGGCACAAAGCAAGGGTGCACCTGGCCCGTCCACCGATCCGCCACGCCATGCACTGGCCAGCGACGGGCTGCTGGGCCGGCTCGACTACCTGTCCACTGTCTCGGGTGGTGGCTACATCGGCAGCATGTACGGCCGGCTGGTGTCCACGTACGGGCTGCATCGCGCCCAGGCTTTGTTGGCCCGGCCCCGTTCATCCGTGCTGGGCTG
>JAYVRP010001046.1:0-3113 GCA_043776215.1 Rhodoferax sp.
TTATGGCCCCACCAACAACATCGGCAGCCCGCAGCGGTTGTTGCCCGGCCCCACGCTCCCGCAGGGCGTGAACCCGGTCAAGGCCTTCATTCCGGTGGCGCGCATCGCCGACATGCTGCTGACACCGGGTGCGGCTTACGACTACAACGGAGAACACCTCCTCTATCCCGACATCCGCCTGGTCTACTGGGCCGGCGGTAATCCATTCCACCACCACCAGAACCTGTCGCGGCTGGCGCAGGCCTGGACCCGGCCCGACACCGTGGTGGTGCACGAACAAACCTGGAACGCGCACGCGCGCATGGCCGACATCGTCCTGCCCGCGACCTCCACACTGGAGCGCCCCGACATCGGGCACGGTTCGCGCGACCCCCTGCTGATCGCGATGAAGCCACTGATGGCCCCGGTGGGTGAGTCGCGCGACGACTACGCGATCTTTGCGGACATTGCCACCCGCATGGGACACGGCGAGGCTTTCACCGAAGGCCGGGACACCATGCAGTGGCTGGAATTCCTGTATGCGCATTCCGCACGCGGCATGAGGACGGCCGGCGTGGAATTGCCGCCGTTCCAGGAGTTCTGGGCCAGTGGCGGTGTGCACCTTCCGCGGCCTGAGCGCGGCGTGGTGATGCTCGAGCAGTTTCGCGCCGACCCCATGGCCCATCCTCTGGCGACTCCCAGCGGGCGCATCGAGCTCTTCAGCCAGCGCATTGAATCTTTCGGGTATGCGGACTGCCCCGGCCACCCGACCTGGTTCGAGCCGGCCGAATGGCTCGGGTCGCCGGCCGCGAAGAAGCACCCGTTGCACATGTTGTCGGACCAGCCCTACACCAAGCTGCACAGCCAGCTCGATCACTCTTCCTACAGCCTGGCCAACAAGGTGGCCGGACGCGAGCCCATCCATATGCACCCTCGGGACGCCGCCTCGCGTGGCATCGCCAAGGGCGACCTGGTACGCGTATTCAACGACCGGGGCGCCTGCCTGGCTGGCGCCGTGCTCGACGACCAGCTACGCCAGGGAGTGGTGAAACTCAGCACTGGCGCGTGGTGGGACCCGCAGATGCCGGGGCAACTGGATTCGCTGGACCTGCACGGCAACCCCAACTCCCTGACGCGGGACGTCGGCGCCTCCACGCTGTCACAGGGTTGTTCGGCACAGACTTGCCTGGTGGAGATCGAGAAGTTCATCGGCACACCGCCGCCCCTGAAGGTGTTCAGCCCGCCCGCTTTCGTGTCGATATAGGCACTGGTGTCAGCGCGCTTTCACAGGCCCGTGTCCCTTGCCCGCGATCTCGGCGCCAATGCCCGCTGCCGCCTTGATCACATCCGCCGACACGGCCTTGAACATCGAAGGCCGCAACCGTTCGATCGGTCCTGACAAACCGATGGAAGCGATCACGCCGCCCGACGGGTCGAAGATGGGTGCGGCACACCCACCTACACTCTCGCGCCATTCACCCCGGTTCACGGCATACCCCTGCTCGCGCACCTTCTCCATCTCGCGCAGGAACTCGGTCGGCTTGCTGATGGTGCGCGGGGAATGGCTGCGCAGACGGTGTGAAATCGCCTCCAGGTAGGCTTGGCTCTGGAACGCCAACATCGACTTGCCGGTAGCCACACTGTAGGCCGGCGCCCGACCACCGACCTGACTGTAAGCCCGCACCGGCTCGGGGCTGTCGAGTTTGTGGATGTAGACCACCTCGTCGCCGTCAAGCACCGACAGGTGCACGGTCTCGCGAAACTGGGTCAGCAGCCAGGCCATGAAAGGCTCTGCGATTTTCTTCAAGCCGATCTTTGCCATCACCACCGACCCGAGCTCCCACAACTTGATGGTGGTGGTGTAGTCGCCGGAAGCCTGCTCCTGGCGCACATATCCTGCTTCCACCAGGCCCTGCAAAAGCCGGTGCGCGTTGCTCTTGCCGAGGCCGGTTTTTATTGCCAGGTCGGTGACCCCCATCGGGCGCTCGGAATGCGCCAGCATCTCGAGCAGCGCCAGGCCTTTGATCAGCGTGTTGTTCATTGCCTGTTCCGATTCATGAGATGAAGGTACTGTAACGTGGACCGACGCTTCAGCTTTTGACAGCCGAGTCGGTGATCGGCTCCAGCAGGCCCAGATGCCATCGGGCCGGTCCGTCATCTTGGGATTGGAGCGGCCGTGATTTCGCTGCCATGCGCAAGGGGGCCGTTGGCACGCTCCGGCCTGGGCGGCCCGTCAGCGCCCCGTGAAGCGCGGTTTGCGTTTCTCCTTGAACGCCAGTTTGGCCTCGCGTGCATCGTCGCTGTCGCGCACCAGACCGAGGTCACGGTTGGCACGCGCCATGCGCTCGGACGGACCCTGCGGCATCACCCCGTCGTTGACGAAACGCTTGAGCGTGCGCAGCACCATGGGCGAGAAGGCGGTCATTTCGCGGGCCAGCGCCAGCGCCCGCACCACCTGCTGGCCGACCGGAACCACCTCGTTGACCAGGCCCACCGCATAGGCACGCTGCGCGTCGACGCTGCGACACAGCAGCAGCATCTCCATCGCCACCTTGTGCGGGATACGCACGGCCAGGCTCGCGATGAGGCCGCCGGTGAACCCAAGCGCCGCCTCCGGGTAGGAAAACCTGGCGTTGTCGGCGGCCACCAGCAGGTCGCACATCATGGTCAGCACCAGCGCGCCACCGACACAGTGACCCGCCACTGCGGCGATCACCGGCTTCTCGGTCGTGATGCCCAGCGTGGGGATGCAGCGCCACAACTCCGGCACATTGGAAATGTCGGCGCCTGACGAAAAGGCGGCGTCGCCGCTGCCGGTGATCACGGCCACTTTCTGCTCGCTCGCGTCGAACTCCGCGAACGCCTGCTGCAACTCGATCGCGGTCTGCGCGCAGATCGCGTTGCGCCGCGCCGGGCGGTTGATCGTGATCAGCGTCGTGCCGTCATCGTGGTGTTGGGTGAGGACCATGTTCATGGGATGCTCCAGGTTGATTCTTGAGGTTTTCGGAAATCGCGACAAATACAAAACCGTTCGCCACAAAACCGTTCAACCTGAGCTTGTCGAAGGGCCCGCAGGCTTCGACAGGCTTCCTTCGACAAGCTCAGGACAGGCGGCTTCGACAGGCTTCCTTCGA
>JAYVRP010001047.1:0-3112 GCA_043776215.1 Rhodoferax sp.
GCGTGCCGGTGCGGCTCATGCCGTGCCATTGATCACGCAGGCGCCCGGTGTTGAGCCGGAACGGATAACGCGCATCGACCCGCTCGGCCACCGGCACAAATTTCGCGGGTGCGAAGCGTGCCCGGCCATCGGGGGTAGCGAACACATGGTCCTCGTACAGGCGCGCCGTGCCGGCGGTGGCTCCCGCCGGATACGGCCACTGCTGCGGCCCCTCGGCATCCAACCGCGCATGCGACAAGCCGGTGATGTCGAGATCGCGGCCGCGCGTGGTGGCAATGTGTTCGGCAAACACATCCGCACTCGACGTGTATGGAAACAGCGTGGGCAAACCCGGACGCAGTCGCGCTTCCAGGCGCCGCGCGAACGCGACGGCAATGGACCAATCGGCGCGGGCATCACCCAGGGCCGACAGTGCCGCGCGCACGCGCGAGATCCGCCGCTCGGAATTGGTGACCGTGCCGTCCTTCTCGCCCCACGTGGTCGCCGGCAGCAGCACGTCTGCGAATGCCGCGGTCTCCGTGTTGCCATAGGCTTCCTGCAGTACCACCAGCTCGGCCCGCGCCAGACCTGCGCGCACCGTGGCCTGGTCCGGCATCGACTGCGCTGGATTCGTGCAGGCGATCCACACCATCTTCACCGTGCCCGCCGCGAGCGCGTCGAAGAGTTCGACCGCGGTCAAGCCGGGCTCGGCGCGCACGGACGGCACGCCCCACAGCGCCGCAACTTCCGCGCGATGCTCTGCGTTATCGAGATCGCGATGACCCGACAGCAGGTTGGCAAGCCCGCCCACTTCGCGGCCACCCATCGCATTGGGCTGGCCCGTCAGCGAGAACGGACCCGCCCCTGGCGCGCCAATCTGGCCGGTGGCCAGATGAAGATTGATCAATGCGGCATTCTTGGCCGTGCCCGCCGACGACTGATTGAGGCCCTGGCAATACAGCGACAGCGTGGGGCCTTCTGCAAACCAGCGCGCGGCGGTGACGAGATCGGCCTCCTTGATGCCACAAATCTCGGCGGCAATCCGCGGCGTCATCTCCCGCACCACTTCCTTCAGCGCATCGAAGCCCGTCGTATGGTCGCGAATGAAATCGCGGGCGATCGCATCGTCCCACAGCAGGTGATGCAGCATCCCGTGGAACAGCGCGACGTCGGTGCCGGGCTCGATGGCGAGATGAAGATCGGCCATGGCCGCCGTGGCGGTGCGGCGCGGATCGACGACGATCATCTTCTGTTGCGGCAGGCGCGCCCGCGCGGCCTCGATGCGCCGGAACAGGATCGGGTGCGCCCACGCGGTGTTGGAGCCCGCGATGAAGAGGCATCGGGCATGGTCGATGTCGTCGTAGCACGCGGGCGGCGCGTCGGCGCCCAGCGTCTGCTTGTAACCCGCCACGGCACTCGACATGCACAGTCGAGAATTGGTGTCGATGTTGTTGGTGCCGACCAGGCCCTTGGCCAGCTTGTTGAAGACGTAGTAGTCCTCGGTGAGCAACTGACCGGAGATGTAGAAACCCACTGCGTCGGGCCCGTGCTCGCGGATGATCCGCCCGAACCCGGTAGCCGCCAGGTCAAGTGCGGTATCCCACCCCAAAGCTTGTGGTTCGGCGTCGCGGTGGGAGCGGTGCATGGGCTGCAGCAACCGCGCCTGGCGCGTGACGGTGGCCGCCGCGGTCAGGTGCAGCGTCGACCCCTTGGTGCACAGGCGCCCCCGATTCGCAGGATGTTCGGGGTCGCCACGCACTCCGGTGATCTGCTCCCCCACAGAAGAGATGACGACGCCACAACCGACCCCACAGTAGGGGCAAGTGGAGCGGGTCTCGCGGGCGCCGCCGGTGGTCATGCTGGTAGTTTGTGCTGGCCGATCGGGCCGGCCACGGGCGGGGTGGCGTCCAGTGCCAACGTCTGTAGTTCACGCCCGTCGAGGAAGACCGCTCCGCCGTCGAGTCGGACGCTGAATGCTTGAGCGCACCCCGTATCGGGTTCTCTGGCGCAACCGTCCTTCAGGCCGATCGTCCAGTTGTGCAGCGGGCAGGCCACACTGGTTCCAAAAACGATGCCCTGGCTCAACGGGCCCCCTTTGTGCGGGCAGCGGTCGAGCAAGGCGAACACCTCGTCCTGGTCATTGCGGAATACGGCCACATCCATTCCCTGCTCCCTGGCAACGCGTCGGGCTCCCAGGACCGGGATGTCGGCCAGCTGGCAAATTTTCTTCCAGTCGTGCATGGTGGTCCGTTCGGGTGGGAGGTTCAGGCGGGCTGCAGGCGCGCGAACTGGCGCGTGTCCACAGCGGCCTGCTCCAGGTCGAACCAGGGATCGGGCTCACCGTCCAGACTGAACTGCAGCCGTTCCCACAAGGCCTTGCGCCCGGCATGGTCCTCAAGAATTTTCTTTTTGACATGGTCCAGACCGACACGGGCGACATAGTGAACGGTGCGCTCCAGATACCAGCCCTCCTCGCGGTACAGCTGGCAAAAGGCACCGGTGTACTCCAGCACCTCGGCAGCTGTCTTGAGTTTGGTGAAGAAATGCGCCACCTCGGTCTTGATGCCGCCGTTGCCCGCGACGTACATCTCCCAACCGGATTCGACACCGATGATGCCGACGTCCTTGATGCCGGCCTCGGCGCAGTTGCGCGGGCAGCCACTGACCGCGAACTTGACTTTGTGGGGCGCATACATGCGCCACATGGCGCGCTCCAGGTCCTTGCCCATCTGGGTCGAGTCCTGGGTGCCCATGCGGCACCACTCGGAACCGACACAGGTCTTCACCGTGCGCAAGGCTTTGGCATAGGCGTGCCCACTGGGCATGCCGATGTCTTTCCAGACGTTGACGAGGTCCTCCTTCTTCACGCCGAGCAGGTCAATGCGCTGGCCACCGGTCACCTTGACGGTGGGAATCTTGTACTTGTCCACCGCATTGGCGATGCGGCGCAGCTCGTCGGCTGTGGTCTCGCCGCCCCACATGCGCGGGATCACGCTGTAGGTGCCGTCCTTCTGGATGTTGGCGTGGCTGCGTTCGTTGATGTAGCGCGACTGCGGGTCGTCCTTGGCCTCCTTGGGCCAGGTGCTGATGAGGTAGTAGTTGACCGCCGGCCGGCACGAAGAGCAGCCGTTCG
>JAYVRP010001048.1:0-3110 GCA_043776215.1 Rhodoferax sp.
CACGCGCGAGGACTTCGCCGAGGTGGCCCTGTCCACGCGTGCCAACGCGGTGACCAACCCCCACGCCACCCTGCGCAAACCGTTGACGCGCGAGGACTACTTCCACGCGCCCATGCTGGCCGACCCACATTGCCTGTTCGATTTCTGCCTGGAAAACGATGGCGCCATCGCGGTCATCGTGACCTCGTTGGAGCGCGCGCGCGACCTGCGCCAGAAGCCCGTCCGCGTGCTGGCCAGCATGC
Organism: Rhodoferax sp.; assembly: GCA_043776215.1. Taxonomy (GTDB): domain Bacteria; phylum Pseudomonadota; class Gammaproteobacteria; order Burkholderiales; family Burkholderiaceae_C; genus CAISIP01. The sequence continues at coordinate 243 of JAYVRP010001048.1, forward strand.
ACGGCGGCGCGCGCGACTGGGGCCGCTCGATCTACTGGATGAACATGCCCGATGAAGTGTTTGCGTCGTCCGGACACGCGGCCGTGGCCAAACGCCTGTATGCAGCGGCGGGTGTGGACCCCAAGGACATCGACACCGCGCAGATCTACGACCACTTTACCTCCCAGGTCATCATGCAGCTGGAGGACTACGGCTTCTGCGCCAAGGGAGAAGGCGGCCCATTCGTGCGCAGCGGCGCGATTCGTCTCGGCGGCAGCCTGCCGGTGAACACCGACGGCGGCCAGCTGTCGTGTGCCTATGTGTGGGGCATGACCCACGTGCGCGAAGCGGTCGAACAACTGCGTGGCAGCGCCGTGAACCAGGTGCACGGTGCGCAACTCGCGCTGGTGACCGGCGGCCCCTCGATCATTCCGGTGAGCGGCCTGATCCTGTCCAACTGACGCGCGCCATGCCCATCGCCAAACGCCCGCCGCCGGAGTTGTTCAAGCTGTCCACCAATGCGTGGACCGCGCCATTCTGGGCCGCGACGGCGCGCCATGTGCTGCTTGCGGCGCGCTGCGCGCAATGCGGCAGCTTCCGGATGCCACCCACACCGTTTTGCCCCTGTTGCCAGTCGCAGAAGATCACCTGGACACCCCTGAGCGGACAGGGCGAGGTGTACTCCTACACCATCGTCGAGCGCGCCATCATGCCGGGCATGGAGGCGCACCTGCCCTATGTGCCGGCGGTCATAACGCTGGACGGCGCCGGCGGCGCGCGGCTGATCAGCAACGTCGTGGACCTGGAGGTGGCGGCCATTCGGATCGGCATGCGCGTACAGGTGGTGTGGGACGACCTGCCCGACGGCAGCGTGTCGGTGCCGCGCTTCGTTGCTCTGACGCGGTAGTGCTGTGTTTCAGACTGGAGGGTTGTCGAGGTCATTTTTCTTTCTGCGAGGCGCCCGACGCAGGGCCCCAGGCAAGTGCCAACGAATCCCCGGACCCCTGGCGGAGTGAGCCGCTGCCGGCACGTGCGGGTTCCCTTGCTCGACCAGGTGCGCGGCCGTCTGCGCCATGCGCCCCGCATGAGGGGCAGAACCTCAGCGTTTGCAGCGGCTCCGCATTGCCGATTCCTCAGACCGCATCGCCCTCGCGGGGCGGTGTGCCGCGTTTGCGCTTCATCAGCCGGTCGAAACCTTTCAGGGCGGCGCTGTCTTGCGCTCAGTGAAATAAACCTCGGCCTGTAGCATTGCCAGTTTTTCGGCGACGGCGATGCTGACGAACTGGTTGATGCTGGTGCCATCGAGTTTGGCCGCGCGTTCCACACCGACGCGAATGGAGCGCGGCAGGCGCAGGGGGTAGGTGCTCAAATCGCTGCTCATCGAAGACTCCTCAAAAATGGACCGGGTGGCGACAACCTCACCAGCTGTCAGACCGCCCGCGACAGCATGCTCGGGCCGACTGCACACGGCCTCATATTCCATGAAAAGGCTGACGCTCGCCGCCAGTACCAGCTCACTTCGCCTGGCCATTCGCAGCAGTTCGGCTGAAGCACCCGCAGGGCTGCGTAACGCGGCGACAACCACATCCGTATCAAGAACTACTTTCACAACGGATCAGGTCAGAACGCGGCTTGCTCCGATGCGTGGGAGCGACACCGTGGTGTTTACGCGCTGCGCTTGCGGGCCGGCCTGGTCCAGTTGTCCCCATCGATTGCGACTTTGCTGGCCACCTTGTCCCAGGCCGCCTGAGCGGCCGGCGTGCTGGCTGATGCGGCCCGCTTCTCGAAGAATCGGGCAGTCTCCATGGCGCTGATCTTCTCGGCAATCGCGACCACGAAAAACTGGTTCATCGTTGTGTCATCCGTGGCCGCAATCCGCTTGGCGGCCTGTTTGAGTGATTCGGGGAGGCGCAGGGCGCAATTGCTCATGGCTTCAGTTCCTCGGGTGGGCAAGATTGAAATGTTTGGCGAACCATCCCGCGCTCACAGGTCATCGCGTTCACAAAGAAGGAAGGGCTCGACAAGTTCCGCACAACACGCAACACTGCGCTAGCATCCGACTCGGGCAGGCCCCCGCGCGCGCTTCAGCGGCGCTGCCACACCACGCCACATTCACATCCACACCCACCTCGAACACCACGACCATGCTTGCCCGCTTGCGCAACACCGAGATCTACTTCGACATTGACGGCATGGGCCTGGTACCGGACGGGCCCGTCATGCGGGAACAGCGCCCGGCCTTTGTGGTCCACGGCGGTCCGGGTGGCGACCACAGCGACTTTAAACTCGCGTTCAAGCCGCTGGCGCAGCAGTTGCAGATGGTCTATTTCGACCACCGCGGCCAGGGCCGCTCGGCACGCGGCGACGTGCGGCTGTACAACCTGGACGAGAACGTGGAGGACATGGAAGCATTGCGCCAGCACCTTGGGCTGGGCCCCATCGTGAGCATCGGCACCAGTTACGGCGGCATGGTGGCCATGGCGCACGCGGCGCGTTACCCGACATCGGTCTCGCACCTGGTGCTGATCGTCACCGCTGCCCATGCCGGCTTCAACACCCGGGCGCGCCAGATCGTGGCCGAGCGCGGCAGCACCGAGCAACAGGCCGTGTGCGGGCAACTCTGGGCCGGCGAGCTGGACACGGTGGACAAGCTGCGCCACTACTATGACGTGATGGGTCCGCTGTATGCACGACGCTACGACCCGCAAGCCGGCGCCGTGGCGCGCGCGCGCGGCATCCTCTCGCCCGATGCCCTGAACCAGGCCTTCGCGCCGGGCGGATTCCTGCAGACCTTTGACCTGCGGCCCGAGCTGGCATCCATCACCGCGCCGACACTCATCGTGGCCGGTCAGCACGACTGGATCTGCGCGCCGGAATTCTCGCAAGAGA
>JAYVRP010001049.1:0-10584 GCA_043776215.1 Rhodoferax sp.
GCTGTCGTTCTTCTTAAGAGTGTGTGTTTTCTTCACGTTCGTCATCCGTCGTCACCTTAGGTGTCCTCTGCGTCGCAACCTCGCGGGCTGGCGTTGACCCAGATAGCCTTGTGCGACACCAGCTGGCGGGCTTCCGCACGCGTGGAACCGAAGCCCATGCGGTAGACGACGTTGTCCAGGCGGGTTTCCAGCAGGAACAGCAGGTTGGCGCCGGTGTTGCCCTTGCGGCGCTCGGCCTCTGCGAAGTAGCGGCGGAACTGGCGTTCCAGCACGCCGTACATGCGCTTGACCTTCTGCTTCTCGCGCAGCTGCAACCCGTAGTCGGAAGTGCGCGCACCCGAGGTGCGGCCATGCTGACCGGGTTTGGAGTCGAATTTCGCCTTGTCCCCAATCGCGCGGCGTGCGCTCTTGAGGAACAGGTCGGTGCCTTCACGGCGTGATAGTTTGGCCTTGGGGCCTAGAAAACGTGCCACTTGAACTTCCTTTATGTCATCTGCCGCAGAAAACTGCGGGAGCCGTCAGCGTGTCGCGGACGGCGGTGGGCTTGTTGAAAAATGACACGCATGCCGCTTGACATGCGTGCGTTCAGATCCTCCGGCGCTTTTGCGGACGGCAACCGTTGTGAGGAACCGGCGTCACATCCGCGATCATGTTGATGCGAATACCGAGCGCTGCAAGGGCACGGACCGAAGACTCGCGGCCGGGGCCCGGGCCCTTGATCTCGACGTCCAGATTCTTGATGCCCTGCTCGACGGCAGCGCGTCCTGCGACCTCGGATGCCACCTGCGCGGCAAACGGCGTCGACTTGCGTGAACCCTTGAAGCCCTGACCACCCGACGATGCCCAAGACAACGCATTGCCCTGACGGTCGGTGATGGTAATGATCGTGTTGTTGAAGGATGCGTGCACATGTGCCACGCCGTCCGCAACATTCTTGCGGACCTTCTTGCGCACACGTTGCGCGGCGGTATTGACGGGTGGTTTAGCCATGGTGGTCTCTCAATCCCAATTATTTCTTCAATGACGCAGCGGCCTTGCGCGGGCCTTTGCGGGTGCGGGCGTTGGTACGCGTGCGCTGACCGCGCATCGGCAAGCCGCGGCGATGCCGGAAACCGCGGTAACAGCCGATGTCCATCAAGCGCTTGATATTCATCGTCGTCTCGCGGCGCAGATCACCTTCGATGGTGAACTGCCCGACCTGGTCGCGAATCTTTTCCAACTCGGCGTCGGTCAGATCCTTGACTTTCTTGGAATATGCAATGCCACACGCTTCACAAATTTTGCGAGCGCGGGTACGACCGATCCCGAAGATGGCAGTCAGGCCAATCTCGGAATGCTGTTGCGGTGGAATATTGATGCCAGCGATACGTGCCATTTTCGTCCTCTAAAACTCTTGCAATCAACCCTGGCGCTGCTTGTGACGCGGATCGGTACAGATCACGCGCACAACGCCCTTGCGCCGGATAATTTTGCAGTTACGGCAAATTTTCTTGACCGAAGCCGAAACCTTCATTTGATTCTCCTAAGACTCTTTGCCCGATCCCGTCCGCAAAATTCGGCGAAACCCCGGCGCTACCACAATCTTCACTTTGCCCTGAACACGATACGTGCACGACTCAGGTCGTAGGGCGTCAACTCAACCGTCACCTTGTCACCGGGTAGGATGCGGATGTAGTGCATCCGCATCTTTCCTGAAATATGCCCAAGAACCACATGGCCGTTTTCCAGTTTGACCCGGAACGTGGCGTTTGGCAGGTTCTCCACCACCTCACCCTGCATTTGAATTACATCGTCCTTTGACATATGTACCGACGCCTCAGGAGGATTTAAAACTCGCCTTCTTCAAAAGTGATTCATATTGTTGGGACATCATGTAGTTCTGCACCTGGGACATGAAGTCCATGGTGACGACCACAATGATCAAAAGGGATGTGCCGCCAAAATAGAACGGCACGTTGTACTTCAATATCAGGAACTCGGGCAACAGGCAAACGAAGGTGATGTAGATTGCACCAGCCAGCGTCAGCCGCACCAGGATCCGGTCGATGTACTTGGCAGTCTGGTCACCGGGACGGATTCCTGGAATGAATGCACCACTCTTCTTGAGATTCTCGGCAGTCTCGCGGCTGTTGAAAACCAGCGCGGTATAGAAGAAACAGAAGAACACGATCGCTGCGGCGTACAGCAACACGTAGATCGGCTGACCAGGGGTCAGGGAGCCGGCAATATCCTTCAACCACCGCATCGATTCGCCGGCACTGAACCAGCCGACCACGGTCGCTGGCAAAAGGATGATCGACGAAGCAAAAATCGGCGGGATCACCCCGGCCATATTCAATTTGAGCGGCAGATGGGATGACTGACCCCCGTACACCTTGTTGCCCACCTGACGTCGGGCATAGTTCACCAGGATCTTGCGTTGACCGCGTTCAATGAATACCACCAGATAAGTTACCAGCCCCACCAGCACAACGATAAAAAGACTCACGACGATACTCATGGCACCGGTACGTACCAGTTCCAACAATCCGCCAATGGCGTGCGGCAGATTCGCAGCGATTCCTGCGAAGATCAATATCGAGATGCCATTGCCCAACCCGCGCTCCGTGATCTGCTCTCCTAACCACATCAGGAACATCGTCCCCGCCGTCAACGTGCAAACGGCGGTCAGCCGGAAACCCATACCAGGGGAAATCACCAAGCCCGCCGAACTTTCGAGTGCAATCGCGATACCCAGGCTCTGGAACAATGCCAGGCCCAAAGTGCCATAACGGGTGTATTGCGTGATTTTGCGCCTGCCAGCTTCGCCTTCTTTCTTCAACTGCTCAAAAGCTGGCAATACGTAGGTCAGCAACTGCATGATGATCGACGCCGAGATGTACGGCATGATCCCCAGCGCGAAAACCGTGAATCTGGACAATGCACCACCGGACATCAGATTGGCCATGCCAAGAATGCCGCCCTCCTGCCCCTTGAAGAACTGCTGCAGCTGCGCAGGATCGATACCTGGGACGGGAATATGCGCACCGATACGGTACACCACCAACGCCAGCAACAGGAACAGCAGGCGCCGGCGCAAGTCGCCGAACTTGCCGGTTTTTGCCAGTTGAGCGGTGTTGGTTGCCACGTTGCCTGCTTATGCTGAAAAGTCAGGCGACACTGCCACCAGACGCCTCGATGGCAACCTTCGCGCCAGCGGTCGCGCCAATGCCATTGAGCTTGACTGCCTTTGTCAGCGTTCCGGTCTTTATGACCTTGACAATCTTGATCATCTCGGCCACCAGGCCGGCTTGCTTGAGCGTCAACAAATCGACCTCCGCCGCGCCGAGCAACTCGAGCGAGGTCAACGTCACTTCGGCATTGAACTTGAGCAGATGCGACTTGAAGCCGCGCTTTGGAAGGCGTCGCTGCAAAGGCATTTGACCGCCCTCGAATCCCACCTTGTGGTAGCCGCCAGCACGGGACTTCTGACCTTTGTGGCCGCGGCCCGCCGTCTTGCCGAGGCCCGAGCCGATCCCGCGACCGACGCGACGCTTCGCGTGTTTGGCGCCACCGGCAGGCTTGATGCCATTGAGTTCCATGATGTTCTTTCGTCAGTTCTGGATCATCGGGTCCGCCATATGGCGGGAGCCGACACTGCAACCAATAGTTAGAGGACCTTGACCAGGTAAGGGATCGTGTTGATCATTCCACGCACTTCCGGAGTGTCCTTCAGCTCGCTGATACTGCGTATCTTGCGCAAGCCGAGACCGCGAACGGTCGCACGGTGTGATTCTTTGCAGCCAATAGGACTGCGGACCAACTGGATCCTGACTGTTTGTGCTGTCGTCATTTTCAAATCTCCGGCCTAGACAAACAATTCTTCGACCGTCTTGCCGCGCTTGGCAGCAACCTCGGAGGGAGTGGTTGACACTGATAGGGCGTCCAGCGTGGCGCGCACCATGTTGTAGGGATTCGTGGATCCGTGGCTCTTGGCCACGATGTCGGTGATACCGACAACTTCAAACACAGCGCGCATGGGGCCACCTGCGATGATGCCGGTTCCCTTGGGCGCCGGAGCCATCATGACATTGGCTGCGCCATGGTGTCCCATGACCTTATGGTGGATGGAGCCATTTTTCAGGGAAACCTTGATCATGTTGCGGCGAGCTTCTTCCATTGCCTTTTGCACCGCGGCAGGTACTTCCTTGGATTTGCCCTTGCCCATGCCGATGCGGCCGTCACCGTCACCAACCACCGTGAGTGCGGCAAAACCGAGGATCCGGCCGCCCTTCACCACCTTGGTCACGCGGTTGATCGCGATCATCTTTTCGCGCAGACCGTCCTCAGGACCCTCTGCCTTACCTTGCATCTTCGCTTGAACTTTAGCCATTGTTGTTTCCGATCTGACTAGAACTGCAAGCCGGCTTCACGCGCGGCATCTGCCAACGCCTTGACACGGCCGTGGTATGCAAAACCCGAGCGGTCGAAAGCGACCTTCTCGACCCCGGCCGCTTTGGCTTTTTCAGCCAGTCGCTTGCCAATCGCCTGCGCTGCGGCGGTGTTGCCACCTTTGCCAGAACCACCCAACGCGGCGCGGACTTCAGCCTCTGCCGTGGATGCGGTTGCCAGCACCTTGCCTCCATCGCCGGAAATGACACTGGCGTAGATATGCAGGTTGGTGCGATTGACGGTCAAGCGCGCCACGCCTTGCGTGGCAATGCGGATACGCGTTTGGCGCGAGCGGCGCAGCCGCTGCTGTTTCTTGGTCAACATGGTGCTGCCCTTACTTCTTCTTGGTTTCTTTGATCGTGATCTTCTCGTCCGAATAACGGATACCCTTGCCCTTGTAGGGCTCAGGCGGACGGATCGAACGAATCTCTGCCGCAATTTGACCGACACGCTGTCGATCGGCACCTTTGATCACGATTTCAGTCGGCGTCGGTGTGGTGACTGTGATGCCGGCAGGCATGTCTTTATTGACCGGATGGGAGTAACCCACGGTCAAATTCAGCTTGGCACCCTGTGCTTGCGCCTTGTACCCCACGCCTACCAGGTTGAGCTTTTTCTCGAAACCTGCCGTGACACCTACCACCATGTTGTTCACCAGTTGGCGCATGGTGCCGGACATCGCATCGGCGGCGCGCGACTCATTGGCCGGCGCAAAACTCAGTTTACCCGCGTCACTGGTCACTTTCACCAAGGCATTTTGGGCCAACTGCAGTAACCCACCCGAACCCTTGACGCTGATCTGATCGTCCTTGATGGACACATCGACGCCAGCAGGCACAGTGACGGGCATTTTTCCTATACGGGACATAGTCTGTTTCTCCTCGTTGGCACACAGTCTCAGGCCACGTAGCAAAGGACTTCACCACCCACACCGCTGGCACGCGCCTTGCGGTCGGTCATGACACCTTTGGGTGTGGTAACAATCGCCACGCCAAGGCCGTTTTGCACCTGGGGAATGGCTCCGCTGCCGCGGTAGACGCGCAGACCCGGGCGGCTCACCCGCTCGATGCGCTCGATGACCGGGCGCCCTGCGTAGTACTTCAGCGCGATTTCAAGCTCGGACTTGCCACCTTCGGTCTTGACCGTGAAGCCGTCGATGTAGCCTTCATCCTTCAGGACCTGGACAATCGACACCTTGACTTTCGAAGAAGGCACCGACACCGTGGTCTTTGCCACCATCTGCGCATTGCGAATGCGAGTCAGCAGGTCTGCAATGGGATCACTCATGCTCATGTGTATGTCTCCTTGGCTTACCAGCTAGCCTTGACGATGCCCGGGATTTCACCAGCCATGGCCATTTCGCGAATCTTCGCTCGGGCCAGACCGAAGTGCTGGAAGGTGCCGCGGGGCCGCCCCGTAATGGCGCAACGGTTGCGCTGGCGGGTCGGGTTCGCGTTGCGCGGCAACTTCTGCAGCGCCAGGCGAGCCACCGCGCGCTCGTCGTCACTGCGTTTGGCGTCGTTGGCGATACCCTTGTATTCCGCGTGTTTTTTCGCGTACTTGGCAACCAATTTGTCGCGCTTGAGCTCGCGCTCGATCAAAGCCATTTTAGCCAAGGGTCACCTCAGTTCTTGAACGGAAAACGGAAGCCCGCGAGAAGCGCCTTGCACTCTTCATCGGTCTTGGCCGTGGTAGTGATGCTGATATTGAGACCACGCAAGGCATCCACCTTGTCGTATTCAATTTCAGGGAAGATGATCTGCTCTTTCACGCCCACGTTGTAGTTTCCGCGGCCATCAAATGCCCGTCCGGAAATACCACGGAAGTCACGCACACGCGGCAGAGCCACGGTGACAAAGCGGTCCAGAAACTCGAACATTTGCACACCACGCAAGGTGACCATGCAACCAATCGCCTGACCCTCGCGAATCTTGAAACCCGCAATTGCTTTCTTGGACTTGGTAACGACCGGCTTTTGTCCGGCGATCTTTGTCAGGTCAGCCACCGCGCTGTCCATGACCTTCTTGTCGGCGACTGCCTCGCTCACGCCCATATTGAGCGTGATCTTGGACAGACGCGGCACCTGCATCACGGATTTGTAGCCAAATTTGGCCATCAGCTCCGGAGCGACCTTTTCCCGATAGTGTTGCTGCAGACGCGCCATGTTCATGCCACCTTGATTTCTTCGCCACTGGACTTGTAAACGCGGACGCGTTTGCCATCACCGAGCAACTTGATGCCCACACGGTCGGCTTTGCCGGTGACCGCATTGAAGATCGCCACATTGGACTGGTGAATTGGCATGGTCTTCTCGACGATGCCACCAATCGCACCCTTCATCGGATTCGGCTTGGTGTGCTTCTTCACCATGTTGATGCCCTCCACGATCACGTGGGAGTCATCCTTGCGCAGCGACACCTTGCCGCGCTTACCCTTGTCGCGCCCGGTGAGCACGATGACTTCGTCGCCTTTGCGAATCTTGTTCATGGCCTGTCCTTACAAAACTTCTGGAGCGAGCGACACGATCTTCATGAACTTTTCAGTCCGCAGCTCACGCGTCACCGGGCCGAAAATACGGGTCCCGATGGGCTCGAGCTTGGCATTGAGCAGAACAGCCGCATTGCTGTCGAACTTGACAAGAGAGCCATCGCTGCGGCGAATGCCTTTGGCGGTGCGCACAACAACGGCACTGTAAATTTCGCCTTTTTTGACGCGTCCACGGGGCGCAGCCTCTTTGATGCTCACCTTGATGACATCTCCAACGCTGGCATACCGTCGCTTAGATCCGCCAAGCACCTTGATGCATAAAACGGATTTCGCGCCGGTGTTGTCGGCAACTTCCAATCGGGTTTCAGTCTGGATCATTTCAATATTCCCAACTTGCACCTGTTGCGCCACGTTGGCCGTCCAATCGTTGGCATACAGGTCAGTCTTGGGCCCGTCGCCGATTGCATGAACCACTCACACAGCCGTTTTTGGGCAGAAACTTGGGTCGCTCCGTGAAGAGCGAAGCCCGCGATTATGCAATAGCCCAAAAGGCCGGTCAAGCAAAATTACGGGGGCATTTGCAAATAGTGCGTCGCCAGGGCCAGAAAATCGTCGGTCTTCGGGTCGGCGCCGGTCTCTTCGCGCACGATGTCACCGGTTCTTTGCGCAATGGTGGCGGCGAGCCTGGCGTCCAGGAATAACAGGCGCGATCTGCGCGCCAACACGTCCTCGACACACCGCGCGTACTCATGGCGAACCGCAAAACGCACCATGGCTTCCGTGAAGCCTGGAGCCAACTCGGTCTGCGCACCGGGCAGCGCCGCCACCAGGGATTGTTCGCCGCCATAACTGTGCAAGCCAGGTGGGCTACTGAGGGATGGCTGCGCTGCCCCGTCCGGGCCAGAACCCACCAAGGGCATACGGATCGTGACCCCTGCGGACCGCGGCTCGAGCAACGCCCGATCAAAACATTTCTGCAACACATCCTCAGCCATGGCACGGTAGGTGGTCCATTTGCCTCCAGTGACCGTCACCAGGTTGCTGCGACTGACCAGCACCGTGTGTTCGCGACTCAGGCCCTTGGTGTTCTCGCCGTCATCGTCCTGGGGCTTGACCAACGGACGCAAGCCGACCCACACACTGCGAACGTCGGCGCGCTGCGGCGCGCGCGCCAGGTAATGCGCGGCCTCCGACAGGATGAACTCCACCTCTTCCGCGAAGGGCAGCGGCTCGCGCGCCAGGTCGTTGCGTGGCGTGTCGGTGGTTCCAAGAATCACTTTGCCCAACCAGGGCACCGCAAAGAGCACCCGACCGTCGGCGGTCTTTGGCACCATGAGGGCGGTGTCGCCGGCCAGGAACTCGCGATCCACCACCAGATGCACGCCCTGGCTTGGCGCGACCATCGGTTTGGTAGGCCGGCGGCCGTCATTCTGGTTGGCTTCACCATCCTTCTGGCGCAATTCATCGACCCACACACCCGTGGCATTGATGACACAGCGGGATCGCACCTGCAGAACTTCGCCGCTCTCGGTATCCACGCATACAACACCTGCCACCTTGCCCTGATCGAACATCAGTTCGCTGGCGCGACAATAATTCACCAATAACGCGTCGTGCAGGGCGGCCGTGCGGGCCAGGGCAATAGCGAACCGGGCGTCGTTGAACTGACCATCCCAGTACTTCACGCCGCCGCGCAATCCCTCGGGGCGGGCATTGGGCAGCAGGCCGAGCGTTTCGCGTCGATCCAATAACTCTGTCTTGCCCAACCCGGACTTGCCGGCCAGGGCGTCGTACATGGTCAAGCCGATACCGTAATAAGGCACCTCCCACCATTTGTACGACGGCATCACGAAGGCCAGGGGTTGTGCCAGATGGGGCGCGTTGTGCAGCAGTCTCGCGCGCTCATGCAGGGCTTCCCGCACCAGCGCGATATTGCCCTGCGCCAGGTACCGCACGCCGCCGTGCACAAGTTTGGTGGCACGCGAGGACGTCCCCTTGGCGAAGTCATGCGACTCGACAAGCACCACACTGAAACCGCGCGCAGCGGCATCGAGTGCAACACCCAGCCCGGTAGCACCACCACCCACAACAGCCACATCGTAGATCTTGGGCTGCTTCAAGCGGTCGATCAACTCTTGGCGCCGTGTCGGCAGCGCAACCCCGTGGGCAGGACCCATCAATGTACTACCCAGCCTTTCGCACGTTGAACCGCTTGGTGCCACCGGGCCAGCTTGGCCTGGCGCAAGTCGGCAGACATCGCGGGGTCGAATTGCCGATCCCGGGCCCAGTGGGCGGACAACTCATCCGCACCGCACCAGAAACCGGTAGCGAGGCCCGCCAGGTAGGCGGCACCTAATGCCGTGGTTTCCGTCACCTTGGGACGCACCACCGGCACGCCGAGAAAGTCGGCCTGCATCTGCATCAGCAGATCATTGCGGCTGGCGCCGCCATCGACACGCAACTCGCGAAGGGTGATGCCCGAGTCCATCGCCATGGCACCAAACACATCCGCCGATTGCAACGCGATCGACTCCAGGCCGGCCCGCGCGATATGGGCACCGGTTGTCCCACGGGTCATGCCAACCAGCGCCGCACGCGCAAAACCATCCCAATGTGGTGTCCCCAGGCCTGCGAATGCCGGCACCAGGTAAACGTCTCCCGTATCCGGCACCTCCCGCGCCAGCGCCTCGACCTCGCCTGCCGACGCAATGATCTTCAGCCCGTCGCGCAGCCACTGGACGGTCGCACCAGCTGCAAATACCGAGCCCTCCAGCGCGTAGCAGGCCATCGCGGGCCGCATCTGCGGGCCAGGTCCGACCCATGCCACGGTAGACAGCAACCGGTGCCGGCTCGACACGGCCGTTGTGCCCGTGTTCATGAGCATGAAGCAACCCGTGCCATAGGTGTTCTTGGCCATGCCGGGGGAAAAACACGCCTGACCGAAAGTGGCTGCCTGCTGATCGCCTGCGACGCCGGCAATACGGATGGGCGACCCAAACAGGCTTTCGTCGGTCCGCCCGGCTTCGCCGCAGGACGGGACCACCGTGGGCAATACCGATGCAGGGATGTCGAATAAATCCAGCAACCGGGCATCCCACTGGAGCCTGTGGATGTTGAACAACAGGGTGCGCGAGGCGTTGCTGGCATCCGTGACGTGGCGCTGGCCCTTCGTGAGTTTCCAGATCAGCCAGCTGTCGATGGTGCCGAAGGCCAACTCGCCACGCCGGGCCCGAGCCCGAGCCCCTGGCACGTTGTCGAGCAACCACGCCAGCTTGGTGCCCGAAAAATAGGCGTCCAGTACCAGACCGGTCTTGCGCTGGATCATCGCTGCGTGTCCCTTGGCGCGCAGAACGTCACAGGCGCCAGCCGTGCGGCGGTCCTGCCAGACGATGGCGTGTGCCACCGGCTCACCGGTGGCACGGTCCCATAACACCGTGGTTTCGCGCTGGTTGGTGATGGCGATCGAATCAATTTGACCCGCGTGCAAACCGGCGCGCTGCAGCACCTCGACCGCCACCGTGTACTGGGAGCGCCAAATGTCGCGTGCATCGTGCTCCACCCAACCCGGCTGCGGAAAAATCTGGGGAAACTCCTGTTGCGCCACACCAGCCACGTGGCCAGACCGGTCAAAAAGGATGGCGCGCGAACTGGTCGTTCCCTGGTCAA
>JAYVRP010001050.1:0-10568 GCA_043776215.1 Rhodoferax sp.
AGCCACCAGATCCTCGACGACGACCTGGTGCGCGGTTTTTGCACGGCGGTGATGGCCGAAGCCCGGGAGATCGGCGCACGCATGCACCTGGCCATCGACCAGCAACCGGAAGACCGGCACGCACTGACCCGCAAACTCGGACCTTTCAAGACGTCGATGCTGCAAGACGTGGAAGCGGGCAAGGCGATCGAGCTTGACGCCCTGGTCAGCGCAGTGAAGGAACTCGGCAGCCTGACCGGCGTGGCAACGCCTTATACCGACGCCCTGCTGGGTCTGGCCCGGTTGCATGCCCGGGTGCGCGGACTTTACTGAGCCGGCTCTGCTGCGCGAACCACCAGCACCGGCACCTTCGAGTTTCGGATGATCTGCTCGGCATCACTGCCCAGCAACATGCGACCGACCCCGCGGCGCCCGTGTGATCCGAGCACGACCACATCCGCGCCCCATTGCGCGGCCTGCGCAGTGACCTGGTCACTCAAACGGCCGGAGAACCCTTCGATCAGGACGGTGTCCACGGGAACCTGGCGCGCCTGCGCAAGCGTCTTGGCATTGGCCAGCACCTGTTCACCACCCTCCTTGAGCATTCGGAAGATGTCCGGGGACACCGCTCCGTAGTCCGACATGCTCATGGCGGCCGACAATTCGTCCACGACGTGCAGCAAGCGCAGGCTGCCGCCCGTCAACGTGGCAAGCTTGATCGCCTCATCGAGGCCCTGGCTGGAAGTGGTGCTTCCGTCCACGGGCACCAGGATGCGTTGGTACATGGAGACTCCTTGGGCAAAGCTGCAGTTTAGGCGCCCTGCACCCACATGCATTGACGCCGGGCAACGCCTGTGCATCCGAATGCCCCGGCACCCCCGGGGCTTGGCGCAAAATCAAACGACCCGGTAACCACGAGTCCCCCCATGAGCATCCGCAACCTCGATTCCCTGTTCACGCCAGCCAGCATCGCCGTCTTTGGAGCCTCCACCCGTCCGGCCAGCGTAGGCGGCACGGCATGGCGCAACCTGCGCCGAGGTGGTTTTACCGGGCCTTTGTACGCCGTCAATCCGAAACACACCGAGCTCGACGGCGTGGCCGTTTTTGCCGGCGTCGCAGACCTGCCGCAAGCCCCCGACCTGGCCGTCATCTGTACCCCCGCAGCCACCGTGCCGGGGCTGATTTCCGAACTGGGCGCGCGCGGCACCCGCGCAGCGATTGTGATGACCGCCGGCCTGGATGCTGTCCAGAAGCAGGCCATGGTGGACGCCGCCCGGCCTCATCTGCTGCGCATCCTGGGGCCCAACTGCATCGGCTTGCTGCTGCCGCCACTGGGCATCAATGCAAGTTTTTCCCATGTCGATGCGCGCCCCGGCCCACTGGCATTTGTCACCCAGTCGGGCGCACTGATGACAGCCATGCTCGATTGGGCTGGCGGGCGCGATATCGGGTTTTCGCACCTGGTGTCGCTGGGCGAACACGCCGACGTGGATTTCGGCGACGTGCTCGACTACCTGGCCAACGACACTGCGACGCGCGCCATCCTGCTGTACATCGAATCGGTGTCATCGCCGCGCAAATTCATGTCGGCGGCGCGCGCGGCCGCGCGCAGCAAACCGGTGATCGTGGTCAAGGCCGGCCGATCGCGTCAAGGTGCTCTCGCGGCGGCCTCGCATACCGGCGCGCTGGCGGGCTCGGACCTGGTCTACGATGCCGCGATCGCGCGCGCCGGCATGTTGCGGGTGGATACGCTGCTGCAACTGTTCCTGGCAGCCGAGACACTGACGCGTTTTCGCGGCAACCAGTCCGACGAGTTGTTGATCGTCACCAACGGCGGCGGTGCCGGCGTGATGGCCGCGGACGCGGCGGAGCACATGGGTGTGGCACTCGCCGCACTGTCCACCAGCACCCTGCAGGCGCTCGACGGCGTATTGCCTGCCAACTGGTCACGCGCCAACCCGCTGGACATCATCGGCGACGCGCCCATCGAGCGTTATCTGGACACCATGCGCGTGCTGCAGACCGAACCGGCAGCCGGTGCGGTGTTGTTCATCCATGCGCCTACCGCCATCGTCGACAGCAGCGCGATTGCACGCGCGCTGGTACCGGTCGCCCAGCCCTCCGGGTGGCTGGGGTGCTGGCTCGGCGACGCGGCGGTTCGGGAAGCCCGCCACACGTTTCAGGAAGCCGGCATCGCCTGCTACGACACGCCCGAACAGGCGGTCAGGGCTTTTTCGTTCGGTGTTGCCTACCGCCGCAACCAGGCCCAGTTGCTGGAGACCCCGCCCGCAGCGCTTCCCGGTGCGCCGCCTGATGTGGCACAAGTGCGCCAGATCATCGAGTCGGTAGAGAGCGGCGGGCGTTCGATGCTCACCGAGCCCGAGGCCAAGGCAGTGCTGGCCTGCTACCACATCGACACCGTCCCCACCGCCCGGGTCCAGGCGCAGCCCGAGGCCGCAGCGCAAGCCGCGCGCGTGATCGGTTTTCCGGTGGCTATCAAAATCCTGTCGGGTGACATTTCCCACAAGTCCGACGTCGGTGGTGTGGCGCTGCACCTGGGCAGCGTGGATGAGGTGCGCACCGCCGCGCAGGCCATGTTGTCGCGCGTGCAGGCGGCGCAACCCACGGCGCGTATTGACGGATTTACTGTTCAGGCCATGGTGCTGCGCGCCCACGCGCAGGAACTGATCGTCGGTGCGTCGATTGACAGCGTGTTCGGCCCCGTGCTGTTGTTCGGGCAGGGTGGCACCTCGGTCGAGGTGGTGGCGGACCGGGCCGTGGCATTGCCGCCACTGAACCTCCCGCTGGCGCGCATGCTGGTGGAGCGCACCCGAGTGGCACGCCTGCTCAAGGGCTGGCGCGACACGCCGCCAGCCGATGTCGATGCGTTGTACCGTGTCCTGGTGGCGGTGTCGCAGATGCTGGCCAACCACCCGGGCATCTCGGAACTCGACATCAACCCGCTGGTGGTCAACCATGAAGGTGTGATCGCCCTGGATGCGCGCATCCGGCTCGCCGCAGGTGCGCCGGGCGGCGCCGACAATTTCGCCATCCGGCCCTACCCGGACGGATTGACCGAAACGCTGCAGTGGCATGATCGCCTTGTGACCCTGCGGCCCATCCGCCCCGAAGACGAAGTGCAACATCGCGCATTCCTGGAAGACCTGGACCCCGAAGACATCCGGATGCGGGTCTTCTACAGCCGGCGCACCATCGCACACGCCGAACTGGCGCGCATGACGCAGATCGATTACGCGCGGGAAATGGCGTTTGTTGCCGTGGCGTCCGATCCTCAGGATCCCACAGGCAAAGAGCAAACACTGGGCGTGGTGCGTGCCGTCGCCGACCCCGACAACGTCACCGCGGAATTCGGCATCATCGTGCGCTCCAGCCTCAAGGGCATGGGGCTGGGTGAAATCCTGATGCGCAAGTTGATCACCTACTTGCGGGCACAAGGCACGCAACGCCTGCTGGCCAATGTGCTGCGCGCCAACCACCGCATGTTCGAACTGGCGCGCCTGCTCGGGTTTTCGGACTGCACCGTCCAACCGGACCGGGACTCGCGGGCCATCGAGCTGGAACTGCAAGGAACAGCGCCACCAACCTGAACGACGCCGCAGCCGGCACGGTCTGCTGCAACAGTCTTCGTCAGCTCTGCGCGCCCATTGCCTGCAGCCGGGCGCGCAATTGGTCCAGTTCCTCCATCAGTTGCAAGGCCAGCGCGGCGCCTGCGGCGTTCACCCCCAGGTCGCGCTGCAGCCGGATGGCCACCCGGGCATGGCGCAGATGCATGCCAGTGAATCGCCAAGCCACGCGTTCGCCCCCCATGGGTACGATCGCCCCCTCCTCCACGAGCTCCAGCAGCCGGTCGCTGGCAACGCCACAGGCGCGGCATACGTCTTCCAGCGACAGGTCGTTCAACTCTTCGAGGATGAGCCCCGTCACCTGCACGCTGCCCTGTCCATGGATGTCGATGTTCATGCCGGTACTCCCAGTTTGGCGCGCGGACGAAAGGACGCGAAGTGCTGTGCCATGTCGGCGAAGACCGCCCGCTCGGCGTCGTTGCTGGCGGTTGGCAAGGCGATCTGCAGCACGAAGTAGAAGTCTCCCGGCGTGTTGCCAGGGATGCCGCGCCCCTTGAGCCGCAATTTGCGGCCCGCGCTGGAACCGGCAGGGATCGTGAGTTCGACCGGCCCGCCGGGTGTAGGCGCTTCGACCTGCGCGCCCAGCGCCGCCTCCCACGGTGCCACCGGCAGGTCCAGGTAGACGTCGCGCTGGTCCACCCGGTAATGCGCGTGCGCCCGGAACTCGACTTCCAGGTACAGGTCCCCCGGGCGGCCCTCACCGACCCCTGAGCCGCCTTGCCCCACGAGCCGGATATGCTGACCGGCACGCACGCCTTTGGGAATCACGAAGTCGACGCGGTGTTCACGGGACGTGACCCGACCCTCCGCATCGACGTGCGGCACCTGCAACGTCAGGCCGCGCTGCCCGCCGTGGTAGGCATCCTCCAGGTCGATCTGAATCCTGGCGTGGCGGTCTTCCCCATTCGCGTGGAATGCACCTGCATGCCGGTGCCCGCCGGTCTTGGCACCGCCCGCGCGCCGGAACAGCGCTTCGAAAAAATCGCTGTGTTCAGCCCCCTCGAGATCATCGAAACCACGGCCCGCGGATTCGAAGCCGGCGTTCCAGTCAGGCGGTGGTCGGAACTCCTGGCCGGCCTTCCAATTGGCAGTCAGCCGGTCGTAGGCGGCGCGCTTCTCGGGGTCCTTGAGCACTTCGTAGGCCTCGCCAAACTCCTTGAAGCGGGCCTCGGCACCGGGCTCCTTGCTGACGTCCGGGTGGTACTTGCGGGCCAGGCGACGGTAAGCCTTCCTGATGTCATCGGCGCTTGCGTCATGCGCGACACCCATCTGCTGGTAATAGTCCTTGAATTCCATTGCATTC
Source organism: Rhodoferax sp. (assembly GCA_043776215.1). GTDB lineage: Bacteria > Pseudomonadota > Gammaproteobacteria > Burkholderiales > Burkholderiaceae_C > CAISIP01. The sequence continues at coordinate 4,927 of JAYVRP010001050.1, forward strand.
CCCAAGACCGGCCAATGTACCGCTGGCTCGGCTGCCCGCACAGGGCCTGGCCTGACATGCGTCAATCTTCCGGCAAATTCACTTTGCCATGCGGTGTGGCCGGCTCCCCTTCGACGGTCTCAGCCAACGTGCACCGGCACCCGCTGCGCGAGGCCACACATGACTTCGTATCCCACCGTGCTGGCGGCCTGGGCGACGACATCAATGGAGAGCCGCCCACCCTGCGCCGACTCGCCCCACAGGGTCACTTCCGATCCCATACCCGCTCCCGGAACCGGCCCCAGATCGACCGTGAGCATGTCCATGCTGACGCGTCCGACCGTGTGGCTGCGGACACCGTCGAGCAACACCGGTGTGCCTGTGGGGCACACGCGCGGATACCCGTCCGCATAACCGCAGGCGACCACGCCGATGCGCATCGGATGGGGTGCGGTAAAGCCCGATCCGTACCCGACGGTGTCGCCGGGTTGCAGTTCCTGGACGGCAATGACACGGGCCGCCAGCGTCATGGCAGGCCGCAGTCCCCAGTGGACCGCATCGTGCCGCGGAAAGTCAGGTGCGCTGCCGTAGGTGGCGATACCGGGTCGAATCCAGTCCGACACCAGGGCCGACGCGCCGCCGACGATCCCGCCTCCCATGTGACGCAAGGTGGCCGCGCTGTTGCAGAGGCTGCGCTCCCCGGGCAAGTCCCGCGTGGCCTCGGCAAACACCGCCACCTGCGTCGCCACGCCGGTCGGACCATCGGCGTCGCTGAAATGGGTCATCAGCGAAATTTCCTCGACCTGGGGCAAAGCGTCAAGGCGTGTCCAGGCGGCGCGGTAACGGTGTGGTTTGAAGCCAAGGCGGTTCATGCCCGAGTTCATCTTCAGGAACACCCGGTGCCCGACATGGGTCTTGTGCGCGGCCAGCATATCGATCTGCTCATCACAGTGCACCGTGTGCCACAGGCCCAGGCGTGAACACAATTCCAGGTCGCGCGCCTCGAATACGCCCTCCAGCAGGAGGATCGGACCGCGCCAGCCGAGCGCACGCACGCGTTCGGCTTCGTCGAGATCGAGCAGCGCGAACCCGTCCGCGCCACGCAAACCCTCAAAGGCCCGCTCGATGCCGTGGCCATAGGCATTGGCCTTGACCACGGCCCAGACCCGGGCATCCGGCGCCGCCAGTCGCATGCGAGACAGGTTGCTGCGCAGGGCATCGGTGTGGATGGTGGCTCTCAGGGGACGGGGCATGGCTGTGTGTCCTGATCAAGTGGAAAAGCAGATTCTGGCACCCGTGCCCGGACGGCGCCATGCCGCGACCGTGATATAACCTGCGCACCTTGGAGACCAGATCAACCAGCCTTGGCATCAGCGTCACTGATGACCCCACGACCACTGCATGAAGCGCGGGTTCTACACCATCATGTCGGCGCAGTTCTTCAGCTCGCTGGCCGACAACGCCTTGTTCGTGGGGGCTGTCCAGTTGCTGCGCAGCAGCAAGGCGCCCGAGTGGCAACAGGCTGCACTTGTCCCGATGTTCGCACTTTTCTATGTCGTCCTGGCGCCCTTCGTTGGCGCGTTTGCCGACTCCATGCCCAAGGGCCGGGTGATGTTGATCAGCAACTTCATCAAGGTCGCGGGTTGCCTGCTGATGCTGTTCGGCACCCATCCGCTGATGTCGTACGCCATCGTGGGCCTGGGTGCTGCCGCGTACTCGCCTGCGAAGTACGGCATCCTCACCGAGTTGCTCCCGGCGTCGCAGTTGGTGAAAGCCAATGGCTGGATCGAAGGCCTCACGATCGCGTCGATCATCCTGGGCGTCTTGCTGGGGGGGCAACTTGTCGGCCCGACGATTTCGCGCCTGCTGCTGGGTTTTGACTTTCCGCTGATCGACACCGGGATAGACACCCCTCCCGAGGCCGCCATCAGCGTCCTGATCTTCGTCTACCTGCTGGCGGCCTGGTTCAACACCCACATTCCCGACACCGGCGTGGAGATGCGCGCGTTGCCGAAACGGATGACCAGCCTGGTGCCTGACTTCTGGACCTGCAACACCCGTCTGTGGCGCGACAAGCTGGGCCAGATTTCGCTTGCGGCCACCACGCTGATCTGGGGCGTGGCCGGCAACCTGCGCTTCATCGTGCTGGCGTGGGCTGCGGCCGCCCTGGGGTACTCGGTCACCCAGGCATCGGCCTTGCAGGGCGTGGTCGCGATCGGCATGGCCGTGGGTGCGGTGGTGGCGTCGCTCAAGATGCGGCTGGAAGACGGCCCCCGCGTGATCACCCTGGGCATCGGCATGGGCGCACTGATCATCCTGCTGATCTTCATCGACAACGTCTGGATTGCAGCACCGTTTTTGATCATGCTCGGCGCGTTTGGCGGTTTTCTGGTGGTCCCCATGAACGCGCTGTTGCAGCACCGCGGCCACAACCTGATGGGGGCCGGGCGGTCCATCGCGGTGCAGAATTTCAATGAACAAGCCTGTATCCTGGCTCTTGGCGCCGCCTACAGCCTGTCAGCCGGACTGGGCCTGCATACTTTTGCGGCAATCACCTGCTTCGGCCTGGTGGTGGCCTCGGTGATGTGGCTCATCAGGCGCTGGCATGCGCGCAATTGTGTCAAGTACCGCGCAGAGGTCGAGCACTTGCTCGACATTGCCCGCAACGACAACCTGCACGGCTGACCAAGCTGGCGTGCCGCCTCACTGGCGACGCATGCGCTGGAAGTCGGAGGGTGTCAGCGACCCATCGGGCTCGGTCTTCTCGACGCGGTTGCGGCCCAGCCGCTTGGCCTCGTAGAGCGCGTGGTCGGCCGCCGCATACAGTGACGCCACCGCACCCGTATGCCCCGCCGGAAGGCAGCCCACGCCGAGGCTGGCCGTCACACTGATTTCCAGATCGCTGCTGACGCGCGCCGGTGTCTGGCGCAGGGTGCGCAGTAACTTATCCGCCAGGATCAGTGCGGCATCCAGCGAGGTCTGCGGCAACAGCACCATGAACTCCTCACCACCAAGTCTAGCCACCACATCGGTCGCCCGCACACCCGCCAGCAGGCACGTCGCCGTGTGCCGAAGCACCGCGTCACCTGCCGGATGTCCATGCACGTCATTCACCCTCTTGAAAAAGTCCAGGTCCAACATGATCGCAGTGGTGTCCGTGGCATGTCGCTGAGAGCGCAACAACTCCTGCTCCGCGAGGCGCAGGAACTCGCCGCGGTTGTACAAGCCGGTCAGAGCATCACGCTTAGCCAGCCACACCAGTTCCTCCTGTTGCTGGGTGAGTTCCGCATTTCTGTGGCTGAGTTCGCGCTGCAGCAGGATGTACTTTGCGTTCTTGTGCCAGAGCACCGTGGACAACACCATGCCCATGACCACGGCAGCCAGCCCATTGGCGCGGTTGGTCAGCAACTGCAGTGCATCGGTCTGTGTGGCTCCCAACCCTGCGAAGAAAAAGAGGTACGCGACGACATTCAGGATGATGGCCTCGAATGGTCGCATCTGGAACAGCAAGCCCACCACCACGCTGCCAAGCAGGAACGGGCTGATGTTGGATGTCACGAGCTGGTCAACCACAGCCACCGCGGCCGCGAACAACAAACCGCACAACGGCACCAGCACATGGACGGCCTTGCCGGTCGCCCCAGGTGATGACCGCCCGGCCAGGCATTGCGAGGCCACACCCGCCATGACCAGCAAAACCGCCATGCACAGGTGGATCCAGCCGATCGCGCCCTTCCAAGCATGTTGTGCCGGCGTGGTGGCGGCCACAAACCACCAGAAAACCAGTACGTGCAACAGATTCAGCGGAATGATGGCCAGCACCATCCATCGCAGTCGGCGCAAGTTGCCCATGATTGCCTCGTCCGCAACCGAACGGCTATTGGCGACAACCTCGCCCAGCCAATTTCTGGCGCTCGTGAACAACGGCATCATGGACCCCGAGTATCGCAGGTGATTTGGTGCAATCCGGCTCCTGCGGCGCCCCGCACCGATTGCTGGTAAGGTTCCCACGTCGCCACCACCATGTTTCCATTTGCGGGAGTGCCCATGACCAGTGTTTACGATTTCTCCGCCCGGCAGATCGACGGCAAAACCGTCCATCTGAAAAAGTACAAGGGTAAGCCGATGTTGATCGTCAATACCGCCAGCGCCTGCGGGTTCACACCGCAGTTTTCCGGCCTCGAAGATCTGCACCAGACCTATGGCCCGCGGGGCCTCGTGGTACTGGGGTTTCCCTGCAACCAGTTCGGCGCTCAGGACCCGGGAAACGACGGCGAAATTGCGGAGTTTTGTCAGTTGAACTACGGCGTGAGTTTTCCGATGATGTCCAAGATCGATGTCAACGGATCACACGCAGACCCCCTTTACCAGTGGCTTGCATCCGAGGCGCCCGGGCTGCTGGGCAGTAAAGCCATCAAATGGAACTTCACGAAATTCCTGGTGGGCCGGGATGGCGCCGTGCGCAGGCGTTATGCGCCGACCGACACACCTGCGAGCATCGCAGCAGACGTCGAGGCTGCTCTCGGCTGAAACTGCAGCCGCGGCCCTTCGCAGTCGCAGCGACATCCCGCGCGGCAGGCGTGCGCAACGGGCTGGCGATGTGTGCTGGCATTTCTCCTGGAGACTAAAATTGTGCAAGAAACGGGGATGGCACCCCCGACACCGATACCTATGCCTGGCTCCGAGTTCTCGACGCTATTTGAATTGCTTCCCATTGGCGCGTATCGCTCCAGTGCAGATGGCCGGCAGCTGCGCTCCAATGCCGCACTGGTGCGTCTGAACGGCTACGACACTGAGGCAGAGATGCTGCATGCCGTCAGCGACATCGGGCTGGAATGGTATGTAGATCCAAACCGGCGGCAGCGTTTTCGCAGCCTGATCGAGCGTGATGGCAAGGTGGTCAACTTCCGCTCCGAGATTTACCGGCACAAGACCCGGGAACGCATCTGGATTCTCGAGAATGCCCATCTGGTGCGAACACCCGACGGTGATATCAGTTACTTTGAGGGAACGGTCGAGGATGTCACTGCAGCGCATCGTGCCAGCCTGGCGCTGGAAGCCAGTGAGCGGCGGTTCCGCGCCTTGACCGAGAAGGCACAGGTACTCACGATAGTTTGCAGCGCAGCCGGAGGGGTACTGTATGCCAGCCCCGCATCCATGGCCTTGCTCGCTCGGGACCCGGACGAACTGCGGGGCACCAGTATCTTTGACTGGATCCACCCCGACGACCGGGATCACGCGCTTCAGGAGCTCGCGGATGTCCTGGCGGTTCGCAACCCGGGGCTGGAGAGTACCTACCGCTTTCACCATGCCGACGGCAGCTGGCGCCACCTGGCCGCGGTCGCCACCAATTGCCTGAACGACAACGCCGTGCAGGGCATCGTCCTCAACTTCCGGGACGCCACCGAGCGCAAGAGGGCCGAAGAAGCCGAGCAGGCATTGCGCGACAACGAGGCGCGCTGGAAGTTGGCGCTCGACAGTGCGGGCGATGGCGTCTGGGACTGGCACATCCCCACGGGAACCGAGATTTATTCGAGACGTTTCAAGGAGATGTACGGTTACAGCGATGAGGAGTTGAACGGTGCGACCACCGATTTCGATCTGCTCACCCATCCGCAGGACCGGGTACAACGTGACCGGGACCGACAGGCCCACCTGGAGGG
>JAYVRP010001051.1:0-10533 GCA_043776215.1 Rhodoferax sp.
CGCGGATCGTGAACACAATCTGAGGCCGGGCGTTGCCGTCGCTACCGAGCACCGGTATGAATGTCTGGCGCTCCGCCCGCAGCCAGCATTGGGCGGCCAGGTCGGCTGGATCCTCGGTTGCCGGCCATGGCACCGGGGCCTGCCGATGGGGGTGCTGGTCGAACAGGGGTGAGTTGGAAAGCGTCCAGACATGACGTTCCCAGTGGCCGCCAGCCGACAACACCTTCAACAGGTGCGGCAGCGCGGTGGCCAGTGCCTCGCCATCGGCGACCGGGCCGTGAATATCTGCCAGGTCGCGCCCCAGTTTTTCCTCCGGCGCCCAGCGGCTGGGAACACAGACACACATCCAGGGCACGCGTCCGGTGGAGGTATCGAGGATGGCCAGGTCTTCCTCGACCTGCAGCTCCAGCGGGAATGTGTCAGCGGTGTGCTGAGTGACGCCGGCTCGCAGCACGTGTTTGCGGATCGTCGCAAGGGCCTCGGCAGGGTCGAAGCCGGGCACGCCCCGCGCCACGGGGCCATGGCGGGAGACCGCCAGCTTTTCGGCATACAGCGGACTCTCGGGCCGCAGGGGGGTCAAATGCGTGGCGTGCGGCCCCAGGCGGGCCAGGCCGGGACGCATGCGAAACGGAATGCTCACTTGAGCAAAGTCAAAGTCCATCAGTCTGCTGCCCTGAATCACTGTGAATTGGCAAAGAAAAGGCTCCCTGGGGAGCCTTCGCCGTGCGACTGTGATCTTCAGACCCGGCGGCGGTATTCACCGGTGCGGGTGTCGATTTCCACTTTGTCGCCCTGGGCCACAAAGATCGGCACGCCGATCTCGAAACCGGTGGCGATCTTCGCAGGCTTGAGCACCTTGCCCGATGTGTCGCCCTTGACGGCCGGTTCGGTCCAGGTGATCTCGCGCTCGACGCTGGTCGGCAGTTCGACCGAAATGGCCTTGCCGTCGTAGAACACGACTTCCAGCGGCATGCCGTCTTCGAGGTAGTTCAGGGTGTCGCCCATGTTTTCGGACTCGACCTCGTACTGATTGAACTCCTCGTCCATGCAAACGTACATCGGGTCGGCAAAATAGGAATAGGTGCAGTCCTTTTTGTCGAGGATCACCTGGTCCATTTTGTCGTCGGCCTTGAAAACGACTTCGGTGCCAAAGTTGTTCAGAAGGCTCTTGAGTTTCATGCGCACCGTGGCGGAGTTGCGGCCACCCCGGCTGTATTCGGTCTTGAGCACGACCATTGGGTCCTTGCCATGCATGATCACGTTGCCGGCGCGTATTTCTTGAGCGATTTTCATAAGGTGTTCCCAGTAAGTGCGGGGCGCCGGGTGGTGTTGATCAGGACAACACAGCAATAGGCCCGTGCCTGCGGTGGATGTTTGCGCGTGGGCCCTGTTGGCCAGCAGCTTTACACAAAGCCTTGAATTTTAACTTTTTTTCGGGCTGAAACCGAACCCAACTGGCCGCTGGTCGACAAACTTCAAGAGCCTGGTGGTGAGGTCCGGGTGCTGTGCCAGGCCACGCGCGGCGCGTGCCACGGTGTCGCCCCACAGGGGCAGGTCCTCCGTAGGCAACGGCCCGGTCCGGATACCGTTCCATGCCAAATGGAAGTCGCGCCAGCTGTCCGTCGCGCCCAGCGCGTCGAGCAGCGCCAGCAACTTGGCGTGATGGGCGTCGTCCTGCTGCGGGTAGATCTGCCACACAAAGGGTTTGCCTGCCCAGAGGGCGCGTACCAGCGAGTCCTCTCCGCGTACGAAATTCCAGTCGCAGGCCCACAGCAGGCGATCAAAGTCGGGTTGCGCCAACGGGGGCAGGAAACTCAGAGCGAGCGCGCCCATGCGATATATTGCGCCGCCCGTCAGGCAGGCTGGGTCCATCGAGAGCTCCGCCACAACGGCTGCTGCTGCTCGCCCGGGCGTGACCAGCAGGTGGGTCGGGTCAGGGCCACTGCGCCACTGTTCAAGCAGGGCGGGCAGGTGCGCGGGCTCATAGCAAAAAAGCGCGATCAGCCTTTCACCTGACCAGGAGATGCTGTGGCTGGCCAACCAGGCGGATCGGTCGAATGCCTGCTGTTGCTGTGCAAGCGCTGGCTCGCGCAGCAAGCCACCGGTCGCCGGGGTCAACCCGGGATAGAAGAAAAACCGGGTATGGTCTTTGGCTGGCCCCTGCATGATCGGCGACGCCAGTCCGTGCGAGCGGGCCGCATAAGCCTCGGCGGACAAGTATTCGAGGTTGATCCACAGCGGTGGCTCGGCGCTTGAGCCTGGGTACGACGGGTCGATGGCGAAGCGGTGGGCCACAAATTCCGGCGCCGGTTCGCACCCGAAGCCTTCGACCCAGATGTCGGCTGGGGGCAGCGCCTCCAAAATCCGGGCGTCACGGGAGCTCTCCCAGGGCAAGATCTCTATACCGTGCCTGTGGCCCTCCAGCGCGCCGGGCGCCATCCAGGTCAGGGCGGATGGATCGTCGGCCCACAAGCGAACCTGCTGGCCGCGCGAGGCCAGGTCTGCCGACAGGCGCCAACACACGCCGATGTCGCCGAGGTTGTCGATGACTTTGCAGAAGATGTCCCAAGTGCGCACGGAATTCACGTCCGGGATTGTCCACAATAGCCGCCTATGACTTCCCGTTCCGATTCCCCGCCCGTCCCAGAAATAAGGGCCAACGTCCGGGGTGCCGCCCTGGTCATCGACGAACCGGGTGCCAGCGGACATTCTGCCCAGCTATTGTCGGAGGTGGCGGCGCTGCCGCCTTTGCCAGGTGTCTATCGGTTCTTCGATGGGCAGGGCGCGGTGCTCTACGTCGGCAAAGCCATCAACCTGAAGAAGCGCGTGGCGAGTTATTTCCGCAACAATCATGGGGGTACGCGCATCGGCCACATGGTGGGCCGGATCTCCAGCATGCAGACCACGGTGGTGCGCTCTGAAGCGGAAGCCCTGCTGCTGGAAAACAACCTGATCAAGGCTCTGGCACCCAAGTACAACATTCTTTTTCGTGACGACAAGAGTTATCCCTACCTGAAGTTGAGCGGCCTGGGCGAGAACAGCGGCCGCAGGGCCCTTGGTGCCGATGCGCCACAACCCGCCGCCGACACTGGCACTGCGCGGCCGGTGCCGGGCGGTTTTGCCCGCGTCTCGTACTACCGGGGGGGCGTGGAAAAGCGGCACCGCTACTTCGGGCCTTACCCCAGCGCTTGGGCCGTCAAGGAGGCGATCCTGCTGTTGCAGAAGCTGTTTCGTTTGCGCACATGTGAAGACACGGTGTTCAGCAACAGGTCACGTCCGTGCCTGCTGTACCAGATCAAACGTTGTTCAGCGCCATGCGTCGGCCATGTCAGCGAGGACGCCTATGCACTGGATGTTGCCAATGCGGAGCGGTTCCTGCGGGGTGATGCGCGGCAGGTGCTGGGGTTGCTGGAGTCGCGCATGCAGGCCCATTCGGACAGGCTTGAATTCGAGCAGGCGGCTGAGTTGCGGGACCAGGTGGCGGCCTTGTCCAACGTGTTGCACCAGCAATCCGTCGACAACGTGTCGGACCGCGATGTCGACATCCTGGCGGTCAAGGTGGAAGGGGGTCGGGCCTGCGTCAACCTGGCCATGGTGCGCGGTGGTCGCCACCTGGGTGACCGGCCCTACTTTTCGGCGCATGTCGAAGAGGCCTCCGGCATGGTCGATGCCGATGACGATGCGTTGCAGGAGCCACTGGCGGTGGAGTGCCAGGTGCTGGAGGCGTTCGTCGCCCAGCACTACCTGGATATACCGGTGCCACCCTCGCTGGTCACCAGCCACCCGGTGCGACCGGCCTTGGCGGACGTGTTGTCGGCCCAGTCGGGCGCAAAGACCAGCGTGGTGCACCAGCCGCGTGAGCAGCGCCGTATCTGGCTGGAGATGGCCCAGACGAACGCCAACCTCCAGCTGGCGCGGCTGCTGGCCGAGGAGGGCTCGCAGCAGTCCCGCACGCGCGCGCTGGTGCAGGCGTTGGACCTGGAGGTGGATGACCCCGATGCGTTTCGCATGGAATGTTTTGATATCTCGCACACTGCCGGTGAGGCCACCCAGGCATCGTGCGTCGTTTTCCAGCACCACCGCATGCAGTCTGCCGAGTACCGTCGCTATTCGATTGACGGCATTACGCCGGGCGACGACTACGCGGCCATGCGCCAGGTGCTGACGCGGCGCTACAGCAAGCTGGCCGAGGCGCTGCGCGAGTCGGGTGGCAGTGGGGATTTGTCCAAGCCTGCGACGATCCGTTTGCCGGACCTGGTGCTGGTCGATGGCGGCAAGGGGCAGGTGGCCATGGCGCGGGACGTATTTGCCACGCTCGGGTTGGATTTGTCCCTGATCGTTGGTGTCGAAAAGGGAGAGGGGCGCAAGGTGGGCCTCGAAGAACTGGTGTTTGCGGACGGCCGGGAGAAGATCACGCTGGGCAAGGACTCGGCAGCACTGATGCTGGTGGCACAGGTCCGCGACGAGGCGCACCGCTTTGCCATCACCGGTATGCGTGCCAAGCGCGCCCGGGTGCGTGTCGGTGGGGGTCAGCTCGAGGAGATTGCCGGTGTGGGTCCCAAGCGGCGTGCCCGCCTGCTGCAGCGGTTTGGTGGCGTGCGAGGCGTTGGCCTCGCCAGCGCGGATGACCTGGCCACGGTGGAAGGTATTTCACGTGAACTGGCCGAGGACATCTACCGCGCGTTGCATTAATGCGAACGGGTGCCTTCAAGCCCCTGCATGCGCAATCGGGCGTGCCACAATCTCCGCATGTTTCTGACCATCCCCACCATCATGACGTGGACGCGCATCGTTGCGATCCCGTTGATCGTGGGGATCTTCTACCTGCCGGATTCAGTGGCTACTTTGCCGGGCAAGAACCTGATTGCCACCGTGATGTTTGTGTTGTTTGCTGCCACGGACTGGCTCGATGGTTACCTGGCGCGCAAGCTCAACCAGACATCCTCGTTCGGGGCCTTCCTGGACCCTGTGGCTGACAAGTTCCTGGTGTGTGCTTCACTGCTGGTCCTGGTTCACCTCAACCGCGCAGACGTCTTCGTCGGCCTCATCATCATCGGGCGCGAGATTGCGATTTCAGCCCTGCGCGAGTGGATGGCGCAGATCGGTGCGGCCCGCAGCGTGGCGGTGCACATGATCGGCAAACTCAAGACCGTCGGGCAGATGGTGGCCATTCCCTTCCTGTTGTTTGACGGCAAGCTGTTCGGGCTGATCGACACCCATCTCTGGGGCACCTGGTTGATCTGGATCGCCGCCGTGTTGACTGTGGCGTCGATGGTGTATTACATGCAGAAGGCGATTCCGGAGATTCGGGCGCGCGTGAAATGACCTTGCAGCGGCCCGATGGCACACTGGTGCGGGTGATGCCCATGGTGTTCGTGCTGATCTGGAGCACCGGCTTTATCGTTGCCCGCTACGGAATGCCGTACGCGCCGCCATTCAAGTTTCTGGTCGTGCGTTATGCACTTTCCATTGCGTGTTTCCTGCCCTGGATCTGGCTGGCTCGCGTGGGATGGCCGAAGGGCCGGCGCCAATGGCTGCATCTGGGCGTTAGCGGCATGCTGATGCATGCAGGATATCTGGGAGGTGTCTGGGCGGCCGTCAAGGCAGGCATGGGTTCGGGTTTGTCCGCGTTGATCGTCGGGCTGCAGCCGGTGCTTACCGCGTTGTGGTTGTCGTCCACCGGCCAGCAGGTCAGCCGGCGGCAGTGGCAAGGGCTTGCGCTGGGGTTCGCCGGGCTGGCGCTGGTGGTGTCGCGCAAATTCGGCCAGACCAACCCATCCGACCATGTAGACCTTATCAATCTGTCGCTGGTGGTGGCGGCCTTGCTGTCCATCACGGTCGGAACGCTCTATCAGAAGCGCCATGTTGCCGCATGCGACGTGCGCACTGCCAACGTGGTGCAACTCGCTGCGGCCCTGTGCGCGACGTTGCCACTCGCATTGTTGGAGTCCGAGCCGATGCTCTGGGGAGCGGGCCTGGCGGGTGCGATGGCGTGGTCGGTGCTGGCGCTGACCCTGGGCGGCAGTTCACTGCTGTATCTGCTCATCCAGCGTGGTGCCGCCACCGCCGTGGCGAGCCTTTTTTACATGGTACCCCCGACCACGGCGGTGATGGCCTGGATGTTGTTCGACGAGCCGATCACCGGTGTCACGGTGATAGGAATCGGGCTCACGGCGTTGGGGGTCGGTCTGGTCGTGCGCGTACCCCGGTAGCTGCGGGTACAGCATGCGAAGATGGCACGAAGGCTTGTGAAAGCAGGTTTGAACAAGGAGAACCAGATGGGAAAAAAGCGTATCGCCGTCATTGCAGGAGATGGCATTGGCAAAGAGGTGATGCCCGAAGGGTTGCGCGTTGTGGATGCGGCAGCACGCAAGTTCGGCATCGACCTGCAGTTCGATCACTTCGACTTTTCGAGCTGGGACTATTGCGAGCGGCACGGCAAGATGCTGCCCGACGACTGGAAAGACCAGATTGGCAGCCACGACGCCATCTATTTCGGTGCGGTCGGGTGGCCGGAAAAGATTCCTGACCATGTGTCTCTGTGGGGATCCTTGCTCCTGTTCCGTCGCGAATTCGATCAGTACGTCAATTTGCGCCCGGCCCGCTTGATGCCAGGCATCATTGCTCCGGTGGTGCGACGCGACGGCACCCGCCGGGAACCCGGCGAGATCGACATGTGGATCGTGCGCGAGAACACAGAGGGCGAGTATTCCAGCATCGGGGGCCGGATGTTCGCTGGCACCGAGCGCGAGATCGTCATGCAGGAAACCGTGATGTCCCGGGTCGGGGTCGACCGGGTGCTGAAATTCGCTTTTGAGCTCGCGCGGTCACGGCCCAGGAAACACCTCACGAGCGCGACCAAGTCCAATGGCATCGCCATCACCATGCCGTATTGGGATGAGCGTGTGGCGGAAATGGCTGCCGCTTACCCGGACGTGCGAGTGGACAAATTTCACATCGACATCCTCACGGCCCACTTCGTGCAGCGCCCGGACCAGTTTGATGTCGTGGTGGCGAGCAATCTGTTCGGGGACATCCTGAGTGACCTGGGCCCGGCCTGTACCGGGACCATCGGCATCGCGCCCAGCGCCAACCTCAACCCGGATCGGCGATATCCCTCCTTGTTTGAACCAGTACACGGATCGGCTCCGGATATCGCGGGCCGGCAGATCGCGAACCCGATCGGCCAGATATGGTGCGGAGCGATGATGCTGGACTTTCTGGGCCATCGCGAGGCCCATGACGCGGTGTTGTCGGCGATCGAAAAGATGCTCGATCCCCGCAGTGGTGCACCACGCACGGCGGACATCGGCGGTACAGCGCGCACGGAAGACGTCGGACGTGCGATTGCACAATTGATTTGATGCACGCGCCAACGCAACAAGGTCACATCTTTGACATTGCGCCGCTGCCAAAACGAATAGAATTCGCGTCCGCTTCGCCGGTTTGCTGTTTGCGTGATTGACATGGCTGTGGTCCATGGCTCTAATGGGATGGAGCACCCGGCGCTAGCGAAAATCGACACCCATGACCAATCGACGCCTGACCTGAGTTGCATTTCCAATCCGCGTCACAGCCACTTGGCATCAGGATTTCCAGACTCACTATTTGATAGGCTTTGCATCCATATGAGAGGTTCCTTGTGAATAAGACTGAACTGATCGAATACATTGCAGTTGACGCCGACATTTCAAAGGCCGCAGCAACCCGCGCTTTGGGTGCGGCCATCGAAGCCGTCACGAAAACACTCAAGAAGGGGGGCTCGGTTTCCCTGGTGGGTTTTGGCACATTCGCCGTTGGAAAAAGGGCTGCTCGTGTGGGGCGCAATCCCCGCACTGGCGCAACGATTAAAATCAAGTCCGCCAAAGTTCCAAAGTTTCGTCCGGGCAAGGCATTGAAAGATGCTTTGAACTGACAATTCCAGTTTCGGTGGGGTGCTTAGCTCAGTTGGTAGAGCGGCGCCCTTACAAGGCGTAGGTCGGCGGTTCGAGCCCGTCAGCACCCACCACCACCCAGACAAAGGCGAACATCCGTGTTCGCCTTTTTCTTTTTTTCTCGGAGAGCCAACGCATGTTCGACCTAGTCCGCAAGCACACCAAAATTCTGATGTTCATGATGTTCTTGTTGATCATCCCGGCGTTTGTTCTTGTTGGCATAGATGGCTACAAACGGTTCAATGATGGCGGGCAGGCCGTTGCAAGAGTTGGAGGGCGCGACATCACGCAGGCCGAGTGGGACTTTGCCCACAAGTCCGAGGTCGAGCGAATTCGCGCATCCGCGCCCTCGATCGATGTCAAGCTGCTGGATTCGCCGCAAGCGCGTCAGGCGACCCTTGAGAAGCTCCTTCGTGAGCGGGTGTTAGGGGAGGCTTCGGACAAGTTGAGGCTGGTGACCAGCGACGTACGACTGGCCCGCGAATTGCAGCAGAATCCGTCTATCGCATCTCTGAGGCGTGCCGATGGCACGATGGACCTTGAGCGCTACCGGCAACTGGTCGCCAGCCAGGGGCTCACACCGGAAGGGTTTGAGGCGCGGGTTCGGCACGACCTGTCGGTGCGGCAGGTGGAGGTGGGTGTGCTGGGCACAGCCCTGTCTGCCTCGGCGATCGCCGATGTCGCTGTGGGCGCATTCTTCGAGAAACGTGAAATTCAACTGGTGACAATGCTGGCCTCCGACTTTGCAGCCAAGGTGATCCCGACGGAGGGTGAACTGGAGGCTTTTTACAAGGCGCACGAAAAGGACTTTCAGACACCCGAATCGATCAACGTGGATTATGTGGTGCTGGATATCGACGCCATCAAGAAGTCGGTCACGATCAATGAGCAGGATCTGAAATCCTACTACGAGCAGAACGCCGCCCGGCTCAGCGGCAACGAAGAACGACGCGCCAGCCATATTCTCATCAACGCTCCGAAGGACGCACCTGCCGCCGAGCGTGAAAAGGCCAAGGCCCGCGCCCAGGAGTTGCTTGCTCAGGTGCGCAAGGCGCCTGCCGAGTTTCCCGACCTGGCCCGCAAGAATTCGCAGGACAAGGGATCGGCCCTGGCGGGCGGAGACCTCGATTTCTTCGGGCGCGGCGCGATGGTCAAGCCGTTTGAGGACGCCGCATTCGCAATGAAGAAGGGCGACATCAGCGATGTCGTGGAGTCGGATTTCGGGTTCCACATCATCCAGCTGACAGACATCAAGGTACCCAAACAGCGTAGCTTCGAAGAGCTGCGTGCCACGCTGGAGTCTGATCTGAAGGCCCAGCAGGCGCAGCGCAAATTCGCGGAATCCGCAGAGGCGTTCACCAACGGTGTGTACGAGCAGCCCGACAGCCTGAAACCCGTGGCTGATCGCTTGAAGCTGGAAATCAAGTCGGCCAGTGGCTTGACCCGCAAGGCAGTCGCCGGAAGTACCGGAGTGTTGGCCAACAACAAGTTTCTGACCGCACTTTTTGGTGATGATGCCGTGCAAAAGAAACGCAACACTGAAGCCGTGGAAGCCGGCCCGAGCCAGTTGGTGGCCGGGCGGGTGACGCAGTATTTGCCGGCCAGAACCTTGCCATTTGCCGAAGTCAAGGCGTCCGTCAGGGATCGTTTGATCGCGACCCGCGCGTCGGAGCTCGCACACAAGGAAGGGCAGGCGCGGCTGGCAAGCTGGAAGGCCAAGCCCGCGGACATGACGGCACCCGTCGTCCTCATTTCGCGGGACCAGCCGCAGGCGGCGCCACCCGAAGTGGTAAATGCCAGCTTGAAGGCGGATCCCTCGGCGCTTCCCGCATTGATGGGTGTTGATCTCGGTTCGCAGGGATATGCCGTGGTCAAGGTGAACCGTGTCGTGGGCCGGGCCGCGCCGGACGAGGCGGCAAGCAAACAGGCCAGGACCCAGTACGCCCAGGTATGGGCTGCTGCCGAGAATCAGGCTTACTACAACATGCTCAAGGACCGGTACAAGGCGAAGATCAATGTCCCGCCTGCTCCGGCCCGGAGCGCCGACTCCGCAGCGCTGCCGGCGCAATAACTCGCGCCCCATTGAGGAGGCCCATCGAGGAGTTTCTGAGGGATATAATTCGCAAAATACGGTGGCTGTAGCTCAGTTGGTAGAGTCCAGGATTGTGATTCCTGTTGTCGTGGGTTCGAGCCCCATCAGCCACCCCACCTAACACCGCGCCAGCCTTGGTGCTGGCGCTCTCTTTTGTGTTGGGCACGGTATGTCGAAATGGCTGCAAATTGTCACGGTAGGACACGGCAGGAATATGCGCTGTGACTTGCTCCGGCGGTCGATACCAACTTGGCTGTAAAGTCATTCAACGGGTCCAGATTGTTATTTGCATTTCGCGGCTAGTTTGGTAGGTGTGCGATCCCGCGATCCGTTTGACCGCCCATGGTCAGGCACTAGCTATCTGGTGGCCCGGCCACGT
Source organism: Rhodoferax sp. (assembly GCA_043776215.1). Lineage (GTDB taxonomy): Bacteria > Pseudomonadota > Gammaproteobacteria > Burkholderiales > Burkholderiaceae_C > CAISIP01. The sequence goes on from JAYVRP010001051.1 coordinate 10,406, forward strand.
ACCTGTAGGCAGATCGTGTGCAGCGCCTCTGGTAATGCTACTGTGGCAATGGTCGCATCACCTTTGTTGGGACTGCAAGGGATGCGGTGTCGGCTTTCATTACATCGGGCGATGCCGAATCCGGGCCT
>JAYVRP010001052.1:0-3093 GCA_043776215.1 Rhodoferax sp.
GTCGGTGGGCCGTAGGTCCAGTAGCCGGTATGGGTGCCATTCTTGAACACCCGGTGCGAACTGATGAAACCGTTGACTCCGCGCTGCTCCCAAATCACATCCTCACCGGTACCACCGCCGCCGTTTGGAAACGCCGCGAACTTCTGCAGCGAGTTTTGCATCACATAGTCGTAATCGTAGGTCTCTCCGTACGCAGTATGCACCTTGACATCACGCGCATAGTGGTCGCGCAGGCGTCCCAGCCCACGGTCGACCCAGATGGCGTCGGTCCAGCTCAGAATGTAGTCGCGCGGGTCGCGATACGGCGCGTAAGCGGAGGGCGAGAGGTCGGACAGTTGTTGCGCAATGGTCATGATGGTTAGACAAAAAATGAAGACGCGATCACAAGAGGGCGTGTGGGGTCAGAAGCTGGTGGTAACCGCCGATTCGATAAGCGTCCTGGCTTCAGCTTTTGACAAGACTTCCGACTCCACCAGCAGGTCGATGAGTGGGCGACCCCCGGCGACTGACTGGCGCACCAGCGCGCTGATCTTGTGGTAACCCAGGCGGGGCACCAGCGCTGTCGCCACCGCCATCGACTTCATCAGATTGTTTTCGTTCGCGTCCCGATTGGCGGTGGTGCCTGCCACACATCGCTCGCGGAACAGCCGAAAACCATTGGTCAACAACTGGATCGACTCGAACACCCGGTCGGCCACCACCGGTTCGAAGTGGTTGATCTCCAGCTGACCGGCCTGCACTGCCTGCGCGATGCACATATCGTTGCCGACGACGGCAAAGCTCAGTTGCACCATGGACATCGGCAGCACCGGATTGATCTTGCCCGGCATGATGGATGACCCCGCCTGCACGGCCGGCAACACGAGCTCGGCGATGCCCCCTACCGGCCCTGACGAGAGCAGGATCAGGTCGGAGGCCACTTTCGCGACCGAGGTGGCACAGGTGCGCAACTCGGCCGACACACGCGAGAAGGTGTCCATGTTCTGCATCGCGTCGAAGGCGTCACCGGGCGCGCAGTAGTCGATGCCGGTCAACGTGACCAGGTGGCGGTAGACCGTTGTGCGGTAGCCGGCGGGCGCGCCGAAGCCGGTGCCTATGGCCGTACCGCCCAGGGGAAGCACCAGCAGGCCCGCGCGCACCGGCTGCAAGGCCTTGGCCAGCCTGGCCACCAGGGACGCATAACCACCAAACACCTGGCCCAGGGTCATCGGTTGGGCGTCCTGCAGGCAGGTGCGGCCGAGATGCAGTACGTCCTTGAATTCGGCTGCCTTGTGCGACAGGCAGTTGGCCAGCGCCTCGACCTCGGCAATCAGCGGCCCGAGCAGGGCATGGGTGGCCATCTTCATCGCCGCCGGGTAAACGTCGTTGGTAGACTGCGAGCGGTTGACGTGGTCGTTCGGGTGTACCTTGTCGTACACGCCGAGTTCTCCGCCCAGCAATTGCTGCGCCCGGTTGGCAATCACCTCGTTGAAGTTCATGTTGGTGGATGTGCCACCCGATCCTTCCAGCAGGTCCACCGTCAGCGAGTCCGCGTGGCCTCCCGCCACTATCTCGGCGCAGGCGTGGGCGATGGCACGCGTTTGCGCTTCACTGAGCACGCCGTGCTCGAAGTTGGCAAGCGCGGCGGCCCATTTGCATTGGGCGAACGCCTTGCAGAACTCCCGGTTCGAGCCCACGGTACGCGGCGAGATGGTCAGATTCTCGACGCCTCTGTGGGTGTTGACGCCGAACAGCCGGTCGTTCGGGATATCGACTTCTCCGAGAAAGTCGTATTCACTGCGGGTCTTGGTAGCCATATCGTTCAATCCTGAGTCATTCCGTCAATAGCAGCGCTTGGGCGAAAAAGTCCGCGCCGCCGAAATTGCCCGACTTCAGCGTGAGCAACAGCGGACGGCCGACGGCCTGGGTCCAGGGAACTCCGGGGTCTATGGAGGGGCCGATACGCAGTTGGGAAACGCCGAGGGCCTGCACCACCGCACCGGAGGTTTCGCCACCCGCAAGCACCAGCCGGCGCACGCCGGATTGCACCAGAGCGACACCGATGCGGGCCAGACATTGCTCAATCAAAAATCCGGCGTGCTGGACCCCGAGCGCGGCTTGCGTGTCGCGCACCTCGTCGGGTGACGCAGTGGCGTAGACCAGCAGCTTGTCCTTGTCCGCGGCCCATGCAAGCGCCTGTTGCGCGACCGGCAGGCCGCTGGCCAGGCTTTGCGGGTCGATCCGGAAAGCGGGCTGGCCTGCATCGAGCCAGTGCTGCACCTGCGTATTGGTCGCGCTGGAGCACGAGCCCGCGAGCACCGCCGCGCGGCCCCCCATGGCGGGCAGAGCACCGGCAGCCTCGGCATCGAGCTTGACCCAGCCACGCCTGGCATAAGCGGCGGGCAGTCCGAGGGCCAGGCCCGAGCCCGCCGTCACCAAGGGTAGCTCCGCACAGGCTTCGGCCAACGCGTCGAGCTGCCCGGTGGCCGTGGTGTCGCAGACCGCAAACCGCACACCGTCCCGGCGTGAGGCGGCGAACTGAGTACTGATCGCCTCGGCACCGGCGCGCACCACCTCGTCGCCTACCAGACCGACGCGGCCCTGCACCTGCACCTGCAACACACGCACCAGGTTGGCGTCAGTCATGGGGGTCAGGGGGTGCTGGCGCATGCCCGACTCGCTCAACAACTGGTCGCCGACAAAAAGATGGCCGCGATAGACTGTTCGGCCATTCACCGGCAGCGCGGGACAGGCGATGGTGAAGTCAGACCCCAGCTCGGCCAGCAAGGCCTCGGCCACGGGGCCGATGTTGCCTTCAGGGGTTGAATCGAAAGTGGAGCAGTATTTGAAGTAACACTGCCGCGCGCCAGCCGCGCGCAGCCAGCGCCAGGCGGCCAGCGCGTCGCGCACGGCCTCTTCGGGCGGCGCGGTGCGCGACTTCAGCGCGACGACGACCGCGTCCGCATTGGGAGCCGGCACGTCGTGCGGCACGCCAAGCACCAGCACGGTACGCATGCCGGCGTGCACCAACATGCTGGCCACGTCGGTGCCGCCCGTGAAGTCGTCGGCGATCACGCCCAGGATCATGCGGCCTGCTCCAGTCGCTGGGCGCCG
>JAYVRP010001053.1:0-3089 GCA_043776215.1 Rhodoferax sp.
ATCTTCATCAGCAGGATGCCGATGACCAGAGCCAGCGTCACGCCATTCGCAATCACGACCGGCCACGCCGTGATCATCAGCCCGTAACTCAGCCACAACACCGAGCCCAGCACGAAAACGCTGTACATGCCCAGCGAAATACCGCTCACGTCGCGGGTCTTGAAGGTGTGCCAGGCCTGCGGTACGAAACTGCCGGTGGTCAGTGTCGCAGCCGCATAACCAATCGTTTCTATCGAAGTCATGGCGCCATTGTCCCCGAGGCGGCATGCCCCTCCGTGCGGCTGGGCGACGGGGTCAATTGTCTTTGGCGGCCCAGTCGAGCAGGGCGTCGAGCGCCGGGCGGCCTGCATTGGCATTGGCGTGGTTGATGATGCCCACCAGCACGTAGCGCCGCCCGCTGGCAGCATGCACGTACCCTGCGAATGCCGCCACATCACGCAGGCTGCCGGTCTTGAGATGGGCGTTGCCCGCTGACCGCGACCGGTTGCGGCGCAGCGTGCCGTCCACGCCAGTGATCGGCAGCGACGACATCAGTTCCGGCATCAGGGGCGACAGGTAGGCGGTCTGCAGCAGGCGGGCCAGCGCCAGAGCCGTGATGCGTTCGTTGCGCGACAAACCCGAACCGTTTTCCAGCACGGGCAGGTCGTTGCCGCCGATGCGCTCCTGCCACCAGAGCCGGATCACCTCCCGGGATTTGTCCAGCGTGGCGGGCTCCGTCGCCCCCACACCGGCGCGACCCGGCACGGCGGCGGGACCGGTTGTGCGTGTCTGCAGCCCGAGTGTCAGGAAAAGCTGCTGGGCCATCACGTTGTTGCTGTACTTGTTGATGTCGCGGATCACTTCGGCGAGCGCCGGGGACACGACGTCGAACGCTGCTGCCGGCAACACTCCGGCGGGGGCCGGCAACCTGCCATCACGCACCGTGCCACCCAGCTTGCCGCCCATCCCCAGCCACATGCCTTCGACCGCGCGCACGGCATAACTTTTAGGGTCGGCATACGCCACCGGCCAGACCTTTTCCAGACAGCTTGCCGGGTAGCTGCCGCCGAACCGGATACGCGCCGGGTCCGAGAAGTCAGCCCGCAGACTGCCCCGGTAGTCGCCGCACTCGCCCGCTGCCAGTGGCACGCTGGCCTGCATCGCGACACCCGCCAGTGGCGGGTCGAACTGCACCTGCGCGGTGTTGGCGGTGCGGTCCGGCACAAAGGTCATCACGACCGACTTGTAGTTGAGCAGCAACGCATCCGGTGCCACGTTGTAAGGCCTCAGGGGCTCCCCATCGAACCCGCCCGGGTCGGTGTCGGCGACGGCGAAGGCACTGTGGTCCAGCACGATGTCGCCGCTGATGGTGTGGACCCCTAGACCCTGAACGCGGCGCAGCAGCAACCACAGTCGTTCGACCACGAGTTTGGGGTCGCCCTGCCCCTTGATAAACAGGTTGCCAAACAGCGTGCCGTCACGCACGGCGCCTTCGATGTAGACCGGCGTGTTCCAGGCAAACGCGGGGCCGAGCAGGTCCAGGGCGGCATAGGTTGTGACGAGCTTCATCACCGAGGCCGGGTTCATGGCGACACCGGCGCGGTGGCTCAGCCGCGGGGTGGTCCGGCCCTCGGCGTCCACCACCAGCATGCTCACGGCGTCGCGCGGAACCTTGGCGCGTTGCAACGCGGCGTCCACCTCGGCGGGCAGGTTTTGGGCCGCCACGCCACAGAGGCTGTTTGCCAGAAGCAACAACAGCGAATACAACAACCGGGGAACCCTTGGAACTGACATCGGGCAAGTCTACCGCGCGACCCCCGGCGCACCAGCGCCCGCAGAGCTGCCGCCGATAATCCGGCGATGCGCCTGCTCGCCCTGGATACCAGCACCGACGTCCTGTCCATTGCCGTGGGCCGCCCGGACAATGGGGGTCCACGGGTCTGGCACCACACCGGTGCCGGTGGAGCGCAGGCATCGTCCACCCTGATTCCGGGCATCCTGGACCTGATGGCCCAGGCAGGCCTCGGATTTGGCGACCTCGATGCGATTGCATTCGGGTGCGGACCGGGGGCCTTTACGGGGTTGCGCACGGCCTGTTCAGTGGCCCAGGGGCTGGCGTTTGGCGCCCGGGTGCCGGCGGGTCGACCGGCGCTGCAGGTGTTGCCGGTCGATACCTTGCTGGCGCTAGCCGAGGAAACACGCACCCAGCATGCATCGGGTGGCGGGCCGCTGCGTGTATTGGCCCTGCTGGATGCGCGGATGGATGAAATTTACTCCAGTGCCTACCAATTTGACGGTCAGCATTGGCAGCAAGTGCATGCCTATCGCCTGGAGCACCCGGAACATCTTTTGGCACCGGCCGGCTGGGCTGGAAGTGAATTCGTGTTGGCGGGCAATACCTTTGCCCCTTATGGCAGGCGGCTGCCCTTTGCGCCGGACCTGCCCCGCCTGACCGTCTTGCCGACGGCGGCCGCGATGCTGCGACTCGCCGCTGGCTTGTTGGCACAGGGACGCGGCGTAGCGCCCGAGTTGGCCTTGCCGACGTATATTCGCGATAAAGTGGCACAAACCAGTTCGGAACGTGCTGCCGCCAAGGCGGCGGCGCAACCGGCTCCTCCACCCACTGCCTGATGAGCGCCGTCCTCCAGTCCCCCGAAGTCCGGTTCGAGCCCCTGCTGCCGGCGCGCCTGCCCAGGGTGTTGGCGATCGAGCAAAGTGTGTACGAGCACCCTTGGTCGCTCACCAACTTCCAGGACGCACTGAGCGCCGGTTACGAGGCCCGACTGCTCATCGCCGACCACACCTTGCTGGGGTATTTTGTGGCCATGAAGGGTGTGGACGAAGTCCACCTGCTCAACATCACCGTCGCGCCAACGTTCCAGCGCCAGGGCTGGGCGCGGTTGATGCTGGATGCGCTGGCCATCTGGGCGCGTGGCCAAGGCGCCCAGTGGTTGTGGCTGGAGGCACGTACCAGCAACCTGCGGGCCATGCAGGTGTATGAGCGCCATGGTTATCGCCGGGTAGGTCAGCGCAAGGCCTATTACCCCGCCTCCCATGGCCAGCGGGAAGACGCCATTGTGATGAGTCTTCGGCTGTGAGTGCCGCCCGCC
>JAYVRP010001054.1:0-3089 GCA_043776215.1 Rhodoferax sp.
GTCGGGTGGTCATGTGTGTGTCTCGCTCGGTCGATGGATCGGTGGCATCCGGCAATGCTTGCCCAAATGCAGCGTTTGTGGCATTTTCACCCTTGGCGCAGCGCGCACTGTGTCGCACCTCCAGGCATGGCGTGATAGGAGAGCTTGGTCTATGGAGGTCTCCCTATTTCGCGACCATCTTTTTCCGTTCGCCCTGAGCTTGTCGAAGGGCTGCAGGCTTTGACAGGCCCGAACGGTGTCGTGAATTCGGGAAAGGTCCATACGAGCTGCGCTGTACCTTGAACAGGAAGCCCTGGGCGACATCGGTGTTTGCAGCCCGACTGACCTGGCGCAATCCGGCGGGGCCCCGGTGTCGCCATACTGCGGGTGGCGCAATTCCGAACGGGGCGCACCGGAGACACGACATGAAAGCCTTGAGCGGACTCGATGGGGCCTTTCTCCATCTGGAGACTCCTGAAACGCCGATGCACGTGGCATCGCTGCACCTGTTCGACCTTCCCGCCGGTTACAAGGGCGACTTCTTCACCGGCATCCAGCGGCAGCTCGCGTCGCGCCTGCACCTGGCACCGGTCTTCCTGCGCAAACTCGCGCCGATGCCGCTGCAATTCGCCAATCCCGCCTGGATTCGCGAAGACCATATCGATCTTGCGTACCACGTGCAGCGGCTTCGACTGCCACCTCCTGGCACACAGGCCCAACTGGAAGACTGCGTGGCGCGCCTGCATTCCGAGCTGCTTGATCACACACGCCCGCTGTGGCGCCTGTTCGTGATCGACGGCCTGCAAAGCGGGCAAGCTGCCTACTACATCAAGGTCCACCACGCCGTGCTCGACGGTCAGGCCGGTGTGTTGCTGGCGCAGGTGCTGTTCGACATCACACCCAAGCCGCGCGCCCTGCGCGCATCCGGCCGGGCCCGTGTATTGCCGGCCGAGCACCCCGGAATCGGCGCACTCGCAGCCGCGGCCTTGAAACACGACATCGGCCAGTACATCAAGTTCGTGCGGCATCTGCCCGATGTGCTCCGCACGCTGGGCGGCATGCTCAAAGGCGTGCCCGGCGGTACCCGACCGACGCTTTCGCAGAACTTCGCGTTCGGTCCGAAAACGGCCATCAACGGCGTCATCACCGGTGAGCGCTCGTTCGCCGCCCTGTCGATTCCCCTGGACGTCCTGAAGCCGCTCGCCCGGGCGCACAACGCCACACTCAACGACATCGTGCTGGCGCTGTGCAGCGGGGCCTTGCGGCGCTACCTGGCGCAGCACGGCGGCATTCCGAAAAAACCGTTGATGGCCGCCATGCCGATCTCCCTGCGTGCGGCGGGCAATACCGACTACACGACCCAGGCCACCATGAGCCTGGTGAACCTCAACACCCAGATCGCCGACCCGGTGCGCCGCTTGCGCGCCATCTGCGCAGCCACCGGCGCCGTCAAGGAGCTGGCCCAACGCGCCCGCGGTGTGTTGCCCACCGACTTCCCGACGATCACGGTGCCCTGGATACTGCACAGCCTGGCGACCCTGTACGGGCGCTCGGGCATCGCCGATGCGATACCGCCGATCGCCAATGTCGTGATCTCCAATGTGCCCGGGCCGCAGGTACCGCTGTATGCGGCCGGCGCACGCATGGCCACCTACTGGCCATTGTCGATACCGGAACATGGTGTCGGGGTTAACATCACCGTGATGAGTTACGCCGGCACGATGGGGTTCGGTTTCACCACCGCCAGCAGTGCCGTGCCCGACGCTCGCAAACTCACGGCTGCATTGGCAGCGGCACTGGAGGAACTCATGGCCAAAAGCAAGCTGCCCGCTGTTGCCAAAGCGTCTTCCACAATGCGGCGGCCACGGTCGGCCATGGCTCCGGCACCGGCCGCAAGCGCGTGATGGACAAGCCGACATCCGCGCCGCTGCACCTGCATGTACCGGAGCCCACCGGGCGCCCCGGGCACGAGACCGATTTTTCCTATCTGCACCTGTCTCCTGCTGGTGCCGTCCGCCGGCCCGCGGTGGACGCCGCGCCGGCGGACACAGCCGATCTGGCCGGCGCGCTGGTCCGGGTGCTGGATGACGAGGGCCAGGCCGTCGGCGCGTGGGCACCACCGGGCAACCTGCCCCTGTTGCGCCAGGGGCTGCGCGCCATGATGCAGACACGTGCCTTCGACGTCCGCATGCAGATCGCACAACGCCAGAAGAAGATCTCGTTTTACATGCAGTGCCTGGGCGAGGAAGCCATCGCGTGTGCGCATGCGCTGGCCATTGCGCCCGGCGACATGTGTTTTCCGACCTATCGCCAGCAGGGCCTGCTGCTGGCGCGCAACGACATTCCGATGGTGGAGCTGATCTGCCAGCTGATGAGCAACACGCACGACCCGATCAAGGGGCGCCAGCTTCCGGTGATGTATTCCTACAAACGCGCCGGCTTCTTCTCGATCAGCGGCAACCTTGCGACGCAGTTCGTCCAGGCCGTCGGCTGGGCCATGGCCTCGGCCATCAAGGGCGATACGAAAATTGCGTCGGCGTGGATCGGTGATGGTGCCACCGCCGAGGCCGATTTCCACACCGCGCTGACGTTTGCGCATGTGTACCGCGCGCCAGTCATCCTCAACGTGGTGAACAACCAGTGGGCAATTTCCACCTTCCAGGCCATCGCCGGTGGCGAGGCGACCACCTTCGCTGCGCGGGGTGTCGGCTGCGGCATCGCGTCCTTGCGCGTCGATGGCAACGATTTTCTGGCGGTGCTGGCCGCATCACGCTGGGCCGCCGAGCGCGCGCGCAGCAACCTCGGTCCGACACTGATCGAGTGGGTCACCTACCGCGCAGGGGCGCATTCCACCTCGGACGATCCGACACGTTACCGCCCCGCCGACGACGCGCAACACTTTCCGCTGGGGGACCCGATCACACGGCTGAAGCAGCACCTGGTGCGCCAGGGGGCTTGGTCCGAAGAAGAACATGCAGCGACCCAAAAGGAACTCGACGCCGGGGTGCTTGCAGCACTGAAGGAGGCGCAGGCCCACGGCGGTACGCTGATCGATGGCCACGTGCCGCCCATTGCGTCCATGTTCGAGGACGTCTACAAAGACATGCCGG
>JAYVRP010001055.1:0-10490 GCA_043776215.1 Rhodoferax sp.
TGAACATTGAGCTCCGGGACCACGAAGCCGCGGTCCCCCGCGAAGCCGCAACAGGTCACCCCCGCGGGCTCGACGATCTGGTCCACGCAGGCTTCGACCACGGCACGCAGCCGGGCGTCGGACGCCGAGCGGCGCACGCTGCAATTGATATGCAGGGCAATCGGGCCCGGTTTGCGAACCAGCCGCAGGCGCGGCAACAACGCGGCGTGCGCAAACTCGTGAAAGTCGAGCAGCTGCAAGCGGCCCGCCAGGTGCTTTTGCATGCGCACCGAGCAGGTGCTGGCATCCATGATGACGGGGTAATGCCCCCCATGCCCGTCATCGGCGGCCCGGAGCAGGGCCGCAGTCACACTGTCGGCCATCAGCGCGGCTTCGTCGGCCAGGCCCTTGCTGGCCAGCATTTGCCCGCAGCAGAGTTTGTCGAACCCCTGCGGCAGGCGCGGCGCATAACCGGCCCGGGTCAGCAACTCCATGACCACTTCGGGCAGCGCGGCTTCATCGGCCGTGTTGGCGCCAAAGATGCGGCCGCCGCAGGCCGGGAAATACACCACCGGGTCTCCGCTGCCATCGACTTGCACCGGCAGCTTTCCGGCTTGCGGCATGCCGCGCCGCCAGGCACCGCCGGAGAGCCGAGCGACCCAGCTTTCACCCACCACGCTGGCAAGCGCATGGCCGACACTCAGGCCGACCCGCGACAGCGACGCCACCTTGCCAAAGTTGTCGGTCGTCCAGTGCCCGACCTTGTGCATCGTCGCGCCGGCCAGCCGGCCGCGCAGGCGCCGCGTCAGGTCGCCGACATCGATGCCGACCGGACAGGCCGTCGAACACAAACCGCAGCCGGCGCAGGTGTCGAGTCCGTAGTAGGCGAAATCGGCATTCGCCTGTGCGCTTGCCGGGTCGTCCACCGTTCGGCCGGACAGATGGCGCCAGCTGACGATGCGCTGGCGCGGCGACAGCGTCAGTCGGTGTGAGGGGCACAGCGGTTCGCAGAAGCCGCATTCGATGCAGCGGTCCACGATGTCCTCAGCTGCGGGCATCGGCTTGAGGTGGCGCAAATGGGCCTGTGGATCATCGTTGAGGATCACACCCGGATTGAGCAGGTCGGTGGGGTCGAACAGGCGCTTGATGTGGCGCATCAGGTCAGTCGCCTGGCGGCCCCATTCAAGCTCGACAAACGGCGCCATGTTGCGGCCGGTGCCATGTTCGGCCTTGAGCGAGCCGTCGTACTTGTCGACCACCAGGTGGCACACCGCGTCCATAAAGCGCGCATAACGCGCGACCTCAGCCGCGTCGGAGAAGTCCTGGGTGAAGACGAAGTGCAGGTTGCCTTCGAGTGCGTGGCCAAAGATGATCCCCTCGGCATAGCCATGCTGGTGCAGCAGCGCCTGCAGGTCGAGTGTGGCGGCGGCCAGCGACTCGACCGGAAACGCGACGTCCTCGATGATCACCGTGGTACCCGCGCGGCGCATGGCGCCAACCGACGGGAAGGTTCCCTTGCGCACTTTCCAGTACATGTCGCAGGTGGCGGCATCGGTGAAGAAGCGCGGCGCTTCAACGGTCGGGATGCCGGCCAGTGCACCAAGGGCGTTGTCGATGCGCAGCTGCAAGGTGGACGTGGTTTCGGCGCGCACCTCGACCAGCAGCGCGGCGGCCCGATCTCCCAGCGCCGCAATACTTGCCGGCATGCCGGGTTGCCCCTGCACCGACCGCAAGGCGGCCCGGTCGAGCAGTTCGACCGCGGCGACCTGTGCCGGGCGCAGGCGCAGCACCGCCTGGCAGGCGGTCTCGATATCCGGAAAGAAGACCAGTGCGCTGGCTTTGCAGGGGTCTTCGGCCACCGTGCGGTAGGTGATGCTGGAGATGAATCCGAGTGTGCCCTCGGAACCGATCATCAAGTGGCTCAGGATGTCCACCGGGTCCTCGAAATCGACCAGCGCATTGAGGCTGTAGCCGGTGGTGTTCTTGATGCGGAACTTGTGGCGGATGCGCCCGGCCAGGGCCGCATCGGAGCGGGTCGCGGCACCGAGCTGCCGCAGTTCGTCGAGCAAGGCGGCATGGCTCTGGCGCACACGCGCCAGGCCACCCGCGTCTTCAGTATCGAGCACCGTGCCATCGGCCAGCACCACGCGCATGCCGGCCAGCGTGTGGTAGCTGTTCTGCGCCGTGCCGCAGCACATACCCGACGCATTGTTGGCCGCAATGCCGCCGATCTTGCAGGCGTTGATGGAGGCCGGGTCGGGCCCGATCTTGCGGCCATGGGGTGCCAGCCGGTAGTTGACTTCGCCACCGATGATGCCGGGACCTGCGCGCACGGTGGCTGCATCGGGGCTGATATTGCAACTGGCGAAGCCTTCGCCGATCAGGGCCAGAATACTTTCGGTGACGGCCTGGCCGGACAGGCTGGTGCCGGCGGCGCGAAACGTGACAGGTCGGCCGAAAGAGCGCGCCACATCGAGCAGCGCCACCACCTCCTCTTCCGATTCGACGACTGCGACGACCTCGGGAACCATGCGGTAGAAACTGGCGTCGGTGCCGTAGGCCAGGCGACGCAACGGGTCGGCGACCACCTGTCGCTGCGGCAGGATCCGGCCCAGGGCCTCGACTAAGGTTTTCACTATTTGTCTCCTCATCGCCATATACTGGTAAACTGGTATTACCATTGAAGACGGACTATATGAAAGACCAAGTTTCAAGTCAAAGAGGTCTTGTCTCATTCTTTGATCTGCCGCAAAGTCCGGCTTATTATTTAACTGGTATTACCTTCAGCAGAACCCATGAAGCAACCCCGCCCCGCCGCGCGCCTGTGTGATGCTGTCGCCGACATCCTGGAACAACGCATCCTGGAAGGGTCCTTGAAACCCGGTGCTCAACTGCCCTCGGAACGTGACCTGGCGCTCGAACTCGGCGTTTCGCGGCCCTCCCTGCGCGAAGCCATCCAGAAGTTGGTCTCCAGGGGAATGCTGGCCACACGGCACGGGTTGGGCACCCACGTCACCGACCGGCTCCAGGCCCATTTCTCCGATCCCTGGCAGGAGATGCTCCAGGGGCATCCCGGTCTGCAGGGTGACTTGCTGGAGTTTCGCCAGATGCTGGAGGGCCAGGCCGCCGCGCTGGCGGCGCAACGTGCCACCAAGGCCGACATCGAGCGTCTGGACGCCGCTTTTTCCACCCTGGAAACGGCCTATACCGCAGATGATCTTCAAGCCTGCATCGACGCCGATGTGGCTTTCCATCAGGTGATCGCCGAGGCTTCCCATAACGTCGTGATCGGCCATCTGACGGCCAGCCTGATGCGGGTCATCCACGGCCATGTGGCACGCAACCTGGAGCACCTGCATGCACGCCCCCCGCGTTGGGACCGCCTGCGCGGGCAGCACCGCGCCATCTGGCAAGCCGTGCGCGAAACCAAGCCGGAGGCGGCTGCGCGCGCCGCGCGCAGCCACATCGAGTTCGTCCGCACCAGCATGGACGACAGCACCCGGGAAGAGGGTCGGCGCGAAATCGCGCAGCGGCGCCTGGCGGTGTCGGACAAGGCGGTTTCGTAACCCGCCCAGCGCCGCCGGCGCGCGCTGCATTGCCGCAAACTCTGCGCACGGGGCCTCAATTCATCTAGTTGGGCGCGGTCTCGGCGAAGAGGGATGACGCCGCTGATCGAATGGCGCCAGCGCACCAGCACTTCGGCTGCGGTCATCTGCAGGCTGCTGGCGTCGATTTTTGGTTGGTAATGCAAGAACCGTTTTTCACGCCCTGCATCGCGAGGTGGCGCCAAAACGTCGATCAGCCGATCAACAGACTGTTCGTCGACATGGCGTTGGTATGTGCGGTAAGGCTTCAGCGACACGCGGTCTGCCTGCCCGGCCGAAGCCCTTTGCAGGCAAGGCAAAATGGCGCCACCCCCACTGCCCGGAGCAGCCCATGCACCCCAGCGTTTCCTATCCGCGCGAAGCCGGCACACCGGTGTCGCATCTTCCGTTCAGCCCGGCTGTCAAGGTCGGCAACCTGGTTCTGGTGTCGGGTCAAGCGTCGGTGGACCTGAGCGGACAGATCGTCCCCGACGACTTTGAGGGCGAGTTTCGCCGCTCGGTGGAAAACCTGCGCAAGGTGTTGCAGGGCGCGGGATGTGATCTCGCACAGGTTGTGCAGACGCGCAACTACGTGCGCGACGCGGATGACCTGCCATTGTTCAACCGCCTCTATCGCGAAACCTTCCAGGCGCCCTACCCGGCCCGCACCACCATCACCGGCTGTCTGTCGCCAGCGCTTCGCTTCGAAATCGAATGTATCGCGGTGGCCGATGGATTGACCGACTGAGCGACCGCAAACGCTGCGCCCTTCCCTTCCGATCCTGCTCGGAACGTCGGTGCTTTTGAGCCTGTCGAAGCCTGCAGCCCTTCGACAGGCTCAGAGGGAGATCGGTTAGGTGGGTGGCGCGAATTCCGAAAATCTCCATGGTTCGTGGTTGGCATGCAACTGGGCTTCCCCCCAACCAGCTACCCTCTACCCTGGCCATCTGTGGTTTGGACGCCATGCCCGGAGCACAGGCGCCGGGGGTGATGGCAGCTTCGCAGGCGCCTGCGGCGGCGGTGTGGTGTACGGCTTGTGTGGCTCTTGCACCAGCGCCAGGCTGACACGGTCCTACCCGGGCAGAGGACGGTCCAGCAAGCGGACTTCCTGCGGCCGCAGCGGGATTTCGATGCCGTTGGCCCGGAACGTGGCCAGTACCGCCTGCGTCACGTCACTGGACACATCGGCGTAGTCGGCCACTGCCGTCCAGGGGCGGATGCCGATCTGCACGGCTGAGTCGGACAGCGCCAACACGCTGATCACTGGCGCCGGCTCGTGCAGCACTCTGGCGTGTTGCGCGAGCAGCTCGCGCACCAGTTGCAAGACGCGCTCCATATCGGTGCCATAGGCCACACCAACCTGCACATTGATCTGGCGCACCATGCCGAAGTTGTGCAGGATTTCACCAACGATCTTGCGATTGGGGATCACAATGCGCGAGCGATCGGTATGGCTGAGCACGGTATTGAACAAACGAATTTCCTCGACCACACCCTCTTCCTTGGCGATCGAGATGTATTCACCGACCAGGAACGGCCGCGTGAAGATGATCGTCAGCCCGGCCGCGAGGTTGCCCAGGATGCCCTGCATGGCCAGCGCCACGCCGGCACCCGCGAGGCCCAGGCCAGCCAGCAAGGGCAGCAGTTCGATGCCCAGGTTCTGCAATGCCATGATGGCAAACAGGCAACCCACCAGAATGCGAACGATGCGCTTGAGCAACTGGCGCAAGGTCTGGTCCAGTCCGAGCCGGCCAAACACCCCATCCGTCAAGCGCGCAACCCAGCGCCCGGCGAAAACGCCGGCGGCCAGGATCAGCAAGGCCACCAGCAGCTTCGGCCCGAACTGAATCGCCAGATCAATCGCGGTGCGCTGGGCGTGTTCCAGGGTTTGCAAGTTGTCGTTCATGTCGGACTGGCCCAAAAGGAGATCAGCGCGTCAAAATTTCCGGATTTCTGCTTTGTGCATTGGCAGCAGGATATCAGCGTACCGGGCGCAGTTCAGACTGACCGGGCGCTCCGTCGCGTGTGAGGTCGGGGGTGGCCGCGCGCTGGACGGCGTGTACTGGCGCACAGAAGGTGGGCCGGCCTTCTGGGAGGTGCCACCGCCAGGCGGCGCCACACGCTGAGGAGCCACACAGACCTACACCGGCGCCAGCCCCAGGCGCGTGAGTGTGTCTGCCGTCGGGAGCCCCTGCTCGGTCCAGCCGCGCAACGCGTAATACTCGGGCAACATCTCGGGCAGCCGGGCCACCAGACCCTTGGCGGTGCCGCTCGGCGCGGGCTCATTCAGCAGGCGTTGGGGCAAGGTGTCGTCCCGGGCTGTCAGGCCCGCCGCCAGATTGAACTGGCGCTCCAGGTTCCAGATCCGCTCGCCGGTCTCGCGCATACGCGCCGCGGTCCAGCCGCCGCCCACGGCGGCGTCGACCTGGCTGGCGTAATGGTCTTCGGTGAAACCGGAGTGGCTGGTGAACGAACACAGGCCGGTGGAGTCGATGGCTGCGATGAAGTCCTGCGACTCCTTCACCACTTGCGCCTTGCCGGCGATCTCGGTCGTGGTGAAGTCGTGCCCGTACGGGTTGGCCCGCAGGTGGCACGCACCCCGGTTGCTGGTGGCGTAGGCCAGGCCCATGCCTTGCATGCCGCGCCCGTCGTAGGCGGCGAACTCCTGGCCCTTGACCGCCATCGACAACTCGGGGCGACCGTATTTCTGGCACAGCAGGCGCGAGCCCAGCGCGATGTCGCGGCCGAAACCTTCATTCTTGCCGGCCATCTCGGCGAGCTGGCACATGGCCCGGGCATTGCCGAACCGCAGGTCGATGCCGCCGGTGTGTTCGGTGGTGATGACACCGAGTTCGAACATCTCCATGGCCGCCGCGATCGAACCCCCCAGCGAGATCGGGTCCATGCCGTATTCGTTGCACAGGAAACCGGCGAAGGTGGCGGCGTCCATGTCGTCCACCCCGACCGCAGCGCCCAGCGCGTACGCGGTCTCGTATTCGAGGCCACCCGACGCACCGTGGTATTGCGGCCGGTCCTTGACCGAGAAATGCGTGGGGTCGATATGGCAGATGCGCCCGCAGCCGATGGTGCAGCCGAAACAGGCGCCGTTGCGGATCAGGTTGGTGTGCCCATTGGTGTTGGGGCGCTGCATGGCGGTGGCATTCATCTTCTGGACGCCCTCGAACTGCACCTCGCGGTTGTTGCGCGTGGGCAGGGCACCAAAATCGCCGGTCACGTCCATCATCGGGATGGTGCCGAAACGGGTCAGGGCCCGGCGCCCCTCGCTGTCGGCCAGGGCCTTGCTCGCCGCGCGCACCGCCAGCATGAAGGCCTTCGGGTCGGCCGGTGTGACACCCACCGTGCCACGCACGGCGATGGCCTTGAGCTGTTTGGAACCCATCACCGTGCCCACGCCGGAGCGCCCTGCGGCACGGTGCAGGTCATTCACGATGCAGGCATAACGGCAGCCGTTTTCGCCGGCAGGCCCGATGGAGGCAACCCGGATCAGCGGGTCCTTGTGGGCTGCCTTGATGGCCGGCTCGGCTTGCCACACCGACTTGCCCCACAGGTGCGCGGCATCCAGCAGCTGCGCCACGCCGTCTTCGATGTAGAGGTACACCGGGGTGGGCGAACGCCCCTCCAGGATCACCATGTCCCAGCCGGCCTGCTTGAGTTCACCGCCGAACTGCCCGCCCGAGTTGGAACAGGCGATGGCACCGGTCAGGGCCCCCTTGGTAACGGCCGACCAGCGCCCCCCGGTAGCGGCCATGGTGCCGGTCAAGGGCCCGGTGGCGATGATGAGTTTGTTGTCGGGCGACAAAGGGTCCACCGCCGGGTCGATCTCTTCCATCAGGTATTTGGTCGCCAGGCCGCGCTGGCCCAGATAGGCCTGCGCCCACGCCATGTTCAGAGGCTCGGACACACAGGTGCCAGCGCTCAGGTTCACTCTCAAAAGCTTGCGATTCCATCCCATGATCCGGACCTCCAATTGGTGTGTACTGGGATTGTCATTCCCATGCGCCACTCTACTCGCATCGGACAAGACGGCCTGCACGTTCAGGCTGCAGCCGCGAAGCGGACTCGGACGCCTCCCGCCGGTTCGGTCTCCTCCATCAGCTACTGGGTGGCCATGCAGCGCTGGTCCTGGCAGGTTTGCAAGTCCCTCCCATGAACGTATTTCTGTCTAGTTTCGGCTGACAAGTTACTCCCATGCCGAGCCTACAACCTTTTAAGCTTCATCCGAACCACCGCCTTGCAAATGGCCCTCGGGATAGGTTAGCTCGCCAAGACGCCCATTCAAAGTGTCACGCTACAAAACGGTGCCAGCGTCTTCGGCGCGACTGACCTCATGCAGTTGCGGAACGAGTGCCGCGATGCGAACGTAATTCGCGTCGACAGCGACCTTGTCGTTGGTGAACAAGCAGGCTCCGACCAAGGCTGATTCTTCTGCTGCCAGCATTCTGTTTAAGGTCGAAGTCCAGCCGCAACGCGCTTGCGCGTTGTCGTGCTTGGACGACCAGTTGGACCGCGCCTTCACCGCCTCAGACGGGCTGCGCCGTGAACTTCACGCCGAGCGCGCGCGCTACTTTCATGATTGTCTCGAAGCGGGGTTTCGCCCCCGGAGCCAAGGCCTTGTAGAGGCTCTCACGTCCAAGACCCGCGTCTTTGGCCACTTGAGCCATGCCTTTCGCACGGGCTACATCGCTGAGTGCTACAAGCAGCAGGTCAGGATCGTTGGCCTCCAGGACTGCCGTCATGTATTCAGCGATTGCTTCATCGTCGTCGAGATATCTTGCAGCGTCGAACGCGACGAGTTTCAACGGAGCTTTGGTCTTGGTCATAGATCTTCTCCAAGTTCTGCCGCCAGCTTCAACGCACGACGAATATCTCGCTTCTGGGTTGATTTGTCACCGGCATTCAAAATCACAACGATGATTCGCCCGCGGCGAGCGAAGTACAGCCTGTAGCCAGGCCCATAGTTCACCCGCAGTTCCGAGACTTCGCCTTCGATTGGCTGCCAATCGCCAAGGTTGCCTGATTCAGCCTGCCGCAACCGCGCGGCAATGCGAACCTGAGTACGCTTGTCTTTGAGGTCATCAAGCCACGCAACGAACTCTTCGGTCTGGAGAACGGTGAACATGATCAACTGTAGCCATATGGATACAAAATGTCAAGGGGCGGGTGTTTATGGGACCTGACGTAATGTATCCCGCACTCCGTAGGGAATATTCCGGCGTCTGCGGAATCATCTGTGCATCAAATCCCTCGGCGAGTGAAGCCAGCATTGGCTTTTGACGTATTCTGCTCTGCTTCCGACAGCGAAAAACGTATTGCCAAACCCCGCAAGCGGCGTGCCCGAATTCCAGGTCCGCACGAAGCTGTGACTCCCAGTCTGACCCATGGGTGCAGAGGTCCGCGCGCTTGACCGACATGCACAATCCACGAACCTTGTCGCGCCCGCGCAACCCACAGTTGCAGTTGGAGCTTTGCCCCGTCGTCATCGGCGGCTGGGTGGTGGGCGTGAGCACGCAGTACCACCCGGTCAAGAAGGGCTGGTCAAACTTGGTGCTGCTCTCGCGCGCACCTGGCTCACAGCCAGGTTCACCTGGTATGCCACCGGCTTGTCGCCGAGTTCAACATGGGCGTCACGGTCGGCCAGTTGCACAAGGTTCGGTGGACGGATCGAGCTGACGTAAATGACGAAACGGCAGTCGCAAATGGAGAGCCATCCCCTTCATGGGCTGAATACACTTTGCCCCGTTATCGACCATCGGGGTGAGGGTGCGCATTTTTGGCACGCTCCCCCGGGCGTCATCCAATTTCCCTAGGAGCAAGTGCAAATGGCCAGATTCCCTGAACGAGCCAAAGTCGTCATCATTGGCCAAGGCGGCATCGTCGGCGCCTCGGTGGTGCACCACCTGATCGAACGCGGTTGGGACAACATCGTGGGCATAGACAAATCCGCCATCCCTACCGATATTGGCTCCACCGCGCACGCGTCTGACTTCTGCTTCAACACGATGCACGATCAGATGACGATCTTCACCACCAAGTACAGCATCGACTTCTACGACCGACTAGGCCGCTACGAGCGCATCGGCGGGCTGGAGGTGGCGCGCGTCGGTGATGACGAGCGCATGCAGGAGCTCCAGCGCCGTGTGGCCTCGGGCAAGGCCTTTGGCAACCGGGTGGAGATGATCAGCGCGGCCGAAGCCAAGCGCAAGTTCCCGTTGCTTGAGGAAAGCATGGTCCAGGGCGCGCTGTGGGATCCGGATGCGGGCCTGGTCAAGCCGCGTTCACAAATGGTGGCGGGAGAACTGGTGGACGCCGCAGTGGCCTCTGGCCGGCTGCGTTCGTTTGCCAACACGGCGTGCACCGGGCTACGCATTGAGAACGGCCGTTTCCACGGCGTGGAAACCACAAGAGGATTTATCGCCGCCGACTATGTAGTGGTATGTGCAGGATTGTGGGGGCGTCTGATCGCGGGCATGGCCGGTGAAGACTTGCCCATCATGCCGGTGGACCACCCGCTCACGTTTTTCAAACCGTACTTGAAGTTTGCCAATACCGGCAAAGACATTGGTTACCCGCTGCTGCGTGACCAGGGCAACTCGGCCTACCTGCGCGACACCGGGGACCCCAAGACGCCCGAAGGCGGCCAGATCGAATGGGGCTACTACGAAGAAAAGAATCCACGCATGTGCCACCCGCGCGACCTGCTCGAAAAAGAAAAGGCCCGCCTGTCGCCTTCGCAGCGCGACCTGGAGCTGGAGCAGATCATGGCGCCGCTGGAGCGGGCCATCGAACTCACGCCCATCCTGGCCGAACTGGGCTACGACGAGAAGCATTCCTTCAACGGCTTGTTGCAGGTCACCACGGATGGCAACCCGTCGATTGGCGAGTCGTCCAAGGTAAGAGGCTTGTGGT
>JAYVRP010001056.1:0-3079 GCA_043776215.1 Rhodoferax sp.
ACCTGGTGGGGGAGATGAGTTTTCTGGACGGCACCGTGCATTACGCTGCAGTGTTGGCGCGCGCACCGGCCCGGGTCTTCAGCCTTGAGCGCGAGCAACTCGAGTCGCTGCTCGACCGCCATCCGCGGATCGTCTATCGTGTCATGCGGGCGATCGTGCGCACGGTGCACCAGATCCAGCGGCGACTGTCCGCACACTCGGTCGAGCTGAGCAACTACATCTACAAGCAGCACGGCCGCTACTGAACATGTACCCCTTGCCGCGCACCCCACCTCCGCGTGACCACCGCCCCTGCTCTCGTCACCTGTTCGGCGCTGCGCGCGTCGCACCCGAATCTATCCCCGTCCGGGGCAAGAGCCACGCATCATCTACCATGTGCTGCGTGTGATCGTCTGCCCTGCGCACGCGCTGCTGCGGCGCCTTTTGGCACAAGCCGTGACTGTCAGAAACTATCTCGACCACACCCACCTTGTCTCGTGAACTTTACCGATGACCACTGAACAACACACAGCGGGTACGCGGGTGCATGTGGGATCCACCGCCGCGTGGATGGCAGCGGTACGGCCGCAGAGCCTGCCGGTGGCGATCAGCCCGGTGCTGGTGGGTGCGGCAATGGGCTGGCAGCGCACCGGCGCACTCGATCTGACCGTCTCGATGGTCATCCTGGTGGCGGCATTGCTGATGCAGGTGCTGACCAATCTGCAGAACGACGTGGGCTACACGGTACGCGGTGGGGATGCCAGCGGTACGCGCATCGGCCTGCCGCGTGCCACCACGCACGGTTGGCTGGCCGTACACAATGTGCGCCGGGTGATCGTGTTGCTCAGTCTGGTCGCAGCCGCGCTGGGCTTCCTGCTGGTGGCACAGCGTGGCTGGCCGGTGCTGGTGATCGGCGTGTCGTCCTTGCTGGCGGCCTTGGCCTACATGGGGGGGCCGCGCCCGATCGCCTACACACCGTTTGGCGAACTGACCGTGTTCGTCTTTTTCGGGCTGGTGGCCGTGATCGGCACCGACTGGATGCTGACCGGCAGCGTGGGTGCGCCCACCGTGGCGGCTGCGGTGGCGCTTGGCGCACTGGCGGCCGCGGCGCTGGCAGTCAACAACCACCGGGACATCGCGCACGACACCCTGGTCGGCCGGCGCACTTTTCCCGTCACGTTTGGTGCGCTGGCGTCCTGCAGCCTGTACGCGCTGCTACTTCTGGGGCCGTTTGCGCTGGTGCCGGTCATCGCCTGGCTGGCGAGGACTCCGGCGTTGCTGTTGCCCGCCCTGCTTTTGCCATCGGCCTGGTCCCTGTGGCGCGATTTTCTGCGCTGCCCACCGGGCCTGCCGTTCAATGACATCCTGTTTCGCACCTTTCGGATGGAGTTGGCGTTTTCGGTGTTACTGGCCTCGGGCGCGGTGCTTGGGCGTCTCTGGGGACATTGAAGGCTCCGGTCCCGCCTGGGGAGCCACTGACAGCTCAAACCCGCCGTTTTTCTACAGACACGATGCACGCTGGCCGACACCGACCGGCTGCGCGCCCATCTACATTGGAGTTGTGACCGTGCCCACTCCCCGCAAACCCTTTGCCATGATCCGTGAGTTCCATCTCGCGGACTGGTTCACGCTCGCCAACGCGGTGTGCGGAACCGGCGCGCTTTTCTCGACGGTGTCCTTTATCGAAACCAGCGCGTCCAGGCACATGACCTGGCTCGACGCCATCCAGCAGAACCTGTGGTTCGGTCAGGTTGAGTGGGGTGGATTCGTGTTGCACCCGATGGTGCTGGTGTTCGCATTGTCAGGGTCGCTGATGATCAGTCGCATCCGCGTGCCAAAGCCATAACCGGGTGTCTGCGCCAGGCGCTTGCGCATGCGCGCGCAGGCTGCAGTGCCCTCAAGGCGCAGCCAGCGGTACCACGGTGAGGCTACGAATACCTTGTGCGCCGTGGATCAGCACACCCTCGATGTCGGCAGTGGCCGATGGCCCGGTCATGAAGATGGCATAAGCGGCGTGCCCCAGCACCGGGTCGCGGTACGCGGCATGCATGTCGCTCACGATACACGCCGGGTCGAGCAGCACCACGAGGTGCTGGGCCAGAAAACCCAGCGCCGGCACGATGAATTGTGCTTCGGTCAACAGCACCGAGCCGGTCTCGGCCACACCGAACAACGCCCGCACGATACCGACGTCGACATCTTCGAGCCGGGCCGGCGGCTGCGCGGGGTCCAGAGCCCGGGTGCCTGGCACCTCGGGCGTGGCCGAGCAAATCACGCGGGCCTGCGGGAACAGGGTGGTGATCAGCGTATCGAGGTCACCGTCGGCGGGCGCGTCGGCCCAGCGCCCGCCCATACGCTCCAGCGCGGCACGGAAGGTCGTCAGCGGTGGTGGGCCGTCGACACGGCCGGGGAACTCCGGCAGCTCGGGCAGCGCCAGCCCGAGAGGCTGGTGGTGGCGGATGCGGGCCAGTATTTCGGTGCGCGGCTTCATGCGGTGCTCCGGTTCTCGAGGTACCACTGGCGGAAGGTCTGCGTGGGCGCCGCCGGCACCTCGCGCTGTCGGCCCCAGGCATTGGCCTTGTGGTAGAGCATGATGCGCGGCAGGTACTCGACGCCCGCACCCGCCGCCTCCACCGCCATGCGGTACAGCCGGGGGCTGGCCAGCAGCTTGCCACCCATCTTCATGGCCTGCTTCTTGGCGAACGGCAGCGCATTGCGTTCGGCAATGACTTTGCGCCACTTGTAGATCTGGTCGTGGATGTCGATACGCACCGGGCACACCGCCGTGCAACTGCCATTGAGCGTGGAGGCAAACGGCAGTGCGCTGTATTTGCGCAGGTCGTAGGTCGGGTCGATGATCACGCCGATCGGCCCCGAGTAGACACCGCCGTAACTCAGGCCGCCGCTGCGCCGGTACACCGGGCAGGTGTTCATGCAGGCGCCGCAGCGGATGCACTTGAGCGAATACCAGAAGTCGGCCATGCCCAGCCGGTTCGCGCGCCCATTGTCGACCAGCACGATGTGCATCTCGGTGCCCGCGCGCGGCACGCGGAAATGCGAGGTCATCTGCGTGATCGGCGAGCCCAGCGCGCTGCGCGAC
>JAYVRP010001057.1:0-3067 GCA_043776215.1 Rhodoferax sp.
TTCTCGAAGTACCGCGGGCGCGGCAACATCACGGCCAGTCGCGCCGCCTCGGCGGGCCCGAGTTTCGATGCGCTCTTGCGGTAGTAATGCTCGGCCGCCGCCTGCGCCCCAAAAACGCCCTCGCCCCATTCGACGTTGTTGAGGTAGATCTCGAGGATGCGCCGCTTGTCCAGCAAGGCCTCCAGCAGCAAGGTCAGCACCAGCTCCTGCCCTTTTCGCAACAAGGTCCGCTCACCCGACAGGAACAGGTTCTTCGCCAGTTGCTGGGTGATGGTGGAGCCACCGACCACCTTGGGCGCCCGCGCGGTCAGTGGCTTGTTGCTGGCAGCGGCGCGCCGGGCCGCCTGTTCCTCGGCCCGGCTGTTCTTCTGCCAGGCTTTTTCCAGGGCATCCCAATCGACACCATCGTGTGTGCTGTAGCCGTCGTCTTCAGAGGCGATGACGGCGCGCTTGAGGTGGTCGGAAATCTGCTCGTACGGCACCCACTGCTGGCGCCACGGAACGCGACCTTTCTGGTTCAGGATGCGCCATGCCTCCGAACGCTCGAAAGCCGTGGACTGCGGATCCACGGCCGCCATCAGCGCAATGCGGCCCACAAAAAATAGCTGCAGCGCCAGAGTGGCCACACAGAACAGCGATATCCAGCGCAGCAGCGGCTTCATGCTACTTGGAGGTGAGTTTGGTCTCAAGCGTCTCGTCGCGCGTGAACTTGAATCGGGACACCACCAGGATCTGGTCCGCCTTGCGCCGCATCTCTTCGTTGAACAGGCCAAACGGGGCAGCGGCACGCGCAATCATCTCGGCGCGCCGGTCCAGCGTGGTGTTGCCCGAACTGTCGACAATCTCTGTGCCCAGCACGCGACCGTCGAAGTTGACGGTCACCACCATGGTCAACTCGCCATACAGCTTCTTGCCGGCGGCGGTCGGGAAGTTTTCGGTACCTTTGTCCTCGATCGCGCGACGAAGATTGTCGTAATACACCGCATAAACCTCTTCCCGCGTTGCGGGGCTGACATAGCGCTTCTTGGGCCGGGCGTTCTGCTCGTTGATGCGGCGCTCTATTTCGGCCAGCAGCTTGACCAGTTGGCGTCTTTTTTCTTCGCGCGCCAGTTGTTCCGCGGTATGACCGGTGCGGCGGGGTTCTGGCGGAGGCAGGGCCGCAATCTGCTGGCGCACCTGGGCCAGCAACACCATCTGCTGTTCCTGCATGGCCTGCACCGCACTTTGTGTCTGTTCCTCGATGGTGTCGCCGGTCTCGATCACCGCGGAGGGTGGCAGCGGTGTGGTGGCACGCCCCTTGTCGAGATCCCCACCACCGGCCATGCTGGCTTGCGCGATGGCGCGCGCCTTGTCGGGCTTTTCGTTGGTGCGGGCATTCACCAGGATCACTTCGAGCGGCGTGTCCTCGAACACGCGCTTGAATCGCTCCGGGTCCACAAACCGCACCGTCAGCACCGCGGCATGCACGGCCAGTGACGCGCCAAGTGCAATCTGGAGGGTGCTGAGAGAACGCAGGTTCACGAGGCGGGATTATCGCCCGCCGGTGGGTCGGCGTCGGCCACATCGACGGCAATGGCAATCGGGCCAGCCACCATCTCGTCGTCGTCGTCGTCGGCACCCTGATCCGCCACCACGCTGCCGGCAGCCACTACATCCAGGCGTTCGACCACGGTGCCTGTCACGTCCAGCGTGATTTCATCGATGTCACCGAGCTTCACACGCACCCGCGCACCGCGCGGCAGGTCCCGGGCGCCCACCACCGGGAGGACCAGGGGCAGGTCATCGGCACGGACCATGTTTTCCTTGAACACACTGGCGACCAATTCGGTGATGCCGTTTTGCTGCAGGTATTTCAAGGTCCAGAAGCGCTCCATCGCGCCCTGGTAGCCGTTGTAGGTGCTGTAGGCAGCATCGAAGGCCGAAATAATCGAAAACAAGGCCGCATCCTTGGGCTTGAAAGGCGCTGCCAGCGCAGCCGTGCGCCCATGGCGGGCACACGCAATGATCTGCCACTGGTTGACCAGGTCGGTGTAGCGGCGCAGCGGTGACGTGCTCCAGGCGTAACACTTGACGCCGATACCCGCGTGCGGCAGGGCCTTGGTGCCCATGCGCACCTTGACTCCCGGCTGCAGACTGGCCTGGCTGCGGTAAATTGCCGGCACACCCAACTCGGCCATCCAGGCGCCCCAGTGGCTGTTGGCAAGGATCATGGCCTCGGCCACGATCAGGTCCAGTGGCGCACCACGCTGGCGCACGGTGATCTGCACCTGTTCGCTGCCATCCGGCTCCAGGCCATCGTTGCCCACCAGCCGGAAGTTGTAGTCGGGCCGGTTGAAGGTTTCAGGCTTGCCGCGCACCACTTCGCGGCCCGCCTTGAGGTGCCGGGCCAGCCGGAACAAAAAGGACAACTCGCTGCGTCGGGCCGATGTGAGGCCGCGCGCCCCATCCGTTGCAACCCCGGGCTCGAACGCAGGGTCTTCCAGCCACTGGGCGGTGACGACCTGGTCGAGCTGGTCGTGCCGCAGATTGGCCACGATGGGCACCCGCTCCAGCCGGGTCTCGCTGCCGCGCACCTCCAGCGTGGTTTCGTCGAGCGCGAAGTAGAGCGACACCGCCGGGCAGTCACGGCCCTCCTGCAGGGTGTAGACCTGCACCACGGCGTCGGGCAACATCGTGATCTTGAAGCCGGGCATATACACGGTTGACAAGCGCGCGCGGCCCAGTTGGTCGATCGGGCTGCCCGGATGCAGCGCCAGCGCGGGCGCCGCAATGTGGATGCCGACCACGACCGTTCCGGTTCCCAGGCCCTGCACACTCAAGGCATCGTCGATTTCCGTGGTGGCCGAGTCGTCGATCGAGAAGGCCTGCGCGACAGCCAGGGGCAGGTCGTCCTTGATGGGAGGGGCATCGAGCGTCGGAAACCCTGTGCCCTTGGGAAAGTTCTCGAACAGGAAACGCCGCCAGTGGAACTGGTAGGGCGACGCGATGGCGCCGGTCCGTTGCAGCAGGTCCAGCGGGGCAGTCTGGGTGGCGCGCGACGCGTCGACCACGGCCTTGTACTCCGGCG
>JAYVRP010001058.1:0-3059 GCA_043776215.1 Rhodoferax sp.
GGATGGCCTTACCCAACCCGAACGGTGACCACCAGCGCTTTCCTGCAGGCACCTTCAACTACCATTCGTTATCACGCAGAGGGCCCTGGCCCACCTCCACATGACAAGCAACACCGAATTTTCCAGGTACATGGAGCAAGGCAGCGCCTTGCACGCAGCAGGCAAGCCCGAACAGGCACTGGTTGCCTTTGAGCATGCGCTCGCCCTGAATCCATCCAGTACCAATGCGGCCAGCGCATGTGCCACGATGCTGGCCTCCATGGGCCACACCCAAGCTGCCTACCAGGTGCTGCGCACGGTGCGCGAACAATTGCTGGGTGACGCCGACGGTGCCGCCAATCTCGCCATCGCGGCCGAAGATTGCGGGCAGGTGGATGAGGCACGCGCCGCCTACGCGCGTGCCCTGGAGCTCGATCCACATCACCTGCGCGCGCTCACCAACACGGCCCTGACCAGTGCCCGGGAAGGTGATTGGGACGCCGCCATTCTCAAGCTCGAACGCTGCATCGATCAAGCACCCCAGGAATTGTCATACTGGCTCAACCTGGCCGACATCTTGACAGGGGCACGCCGGTTTACCGATGCGGTCAAGCTGCTCGACACAGCCATCCAGCGCTTTTCCAGGAATCCGGCACTGACCGTACGACACACCATCGCACTGGCTTTTGACGGGCAGATCGAAGCGGCGCAAGCCGCCATGAATGGCATGGATGCCCAGACGATGCGGGCACTCAAGGCGTTCCTGAACCAGGCTGGCGGGTCAGCGGATCGCACGGTGCGCAAGTCACCGGTGGCGGCTCCCGATGCCTACGAGTTGTTTTGCCAACAAGCCTTTGACGCCATGCAGTCCTGCGACTGGCGCGACCACGATCGCTTGACCGCCGTAATCCGCGAGATGCTGGCCCGTTCGGTGCGTACCGGGCAGGGCCGCGATGGTCGGGATACGCAGTTCTACGGCTTGATGTTGCCACTGCTGGAAGACGAAATGGCGCAACTGCGCCGTATTTCCATCGATACGATTGGCCGCCAGCTGACGACGCCTATGGCGCCATTCGTGGCGACGCGTTCACGCAGCCGCGACCGCCGCATCCATGTCGGGCTGGCGACGCAATCGCTGCACGATCCCCGCATCGCCAATGCGCTCGGGGCGCAACTGCAATGGCACGACCAGTCGCGCTTCGCCCTGCATGTGTATTCGCCGACTCCGCAGCCCGACTTCGCATTCACCGGCCAACTGCAGGCGCTGGGTGCCGCGTGCGTCGAAATTGCCCACATGACCGACGATGAAGCGGTCGCACGCATGCGCCTGGACGAGCTCGACATCTTTGTGGACATGGCATTCGACACCCCGTGGTGTCGCCCGGAAATTCCGGAGCGCCGCGTGGCACCGATACAGATCCGCCAGACCACCTGGCACAGGCACCATCCCCCGCGCCCCTGTGAGTACAACATGTCCGACATGTTTGTCCATCCGCCCGGGATCGACATGCTGAAATACGGTGCAGTGGTGCGCCTGCCCCACACTTGCTGGCTCGCCACCAACAACGATACGCCGGACACGGAGGCCGTGACCCGCAAGGACGTCGGGCTGCCCGATCATGCATTCGTGTTGTGCGCACTCATCGCCCCGCTGATGCTCGACCCGCAGACGTATTCCGCATGGATGGGCCTGCTCCAGTCCTTGCCACAGGCCGTCCTGTGGCTGCCGGCCTACCCAGCGCCAGCGCGGCGCAATCTTGCGCATGCCGCGATTGCGGCGGGCATCGACGCGTCGCGGATCATCTTCATGCAAGCCTGCACGCGTGCCCAGTTATTGGCGCGTATGGCCCTGGCCGATCTATTCGTCGATACCTTGCGCTTCAACGCCACGCATGGGCTTGTGGATGCACTGCGCATGGGTGTACCGGCGGTGTCCTGTGCCGGTCAGAACATGGCGTCACGCCTGGGGGGAAGCATCGTGAGCGCGGCGGGGCTGGCCGATACCGTCGTGGACACACCTTCCGGGTTGACCCGGTTGGTGCTGCAATTGGCACAAAACCCTGCGGCTCTGGCGGACTTGCGACGGCGCCTCGGGTCTCAGCGCCACGGCGGCACCCCGCTCTTCAACCCGCAGGCACGGGTCCGCGAATGGGAGTTCGCCTGGACGATCATGGTCCGGCGTCACCGCGACGGGCTGGCCCCCGCGGCCTTCGACGTGCCGGACCAGACCCCACAACTTACCCTGGCGACTGCTACCCCTGCATGAGGTCGCGAATTTGCTGCAGGGCCGCCGGGTCTTCCATCGTGGTCAGGTCACCCGGGTCGCGCCCTTCGCAGATAGCGGCAATCGTGCGGCGCAACAACTTGCCACTGCGCGTCTTGGGCAGTGCGGTCACAAAACGCACGCGAGCGGGCCGGGCCACTGCGCCCAGGTCACGGTCCACGAGCTGCATGATTTCCCCCTCCAGCTTCAACGCACCGCCTTCCTGAGCCAGCACCGCGCCATCCTTCGCAATAGCGAATGCCATCGCGACCTGCCCCTTCAACGCGTCTGCCACACCCACCACTGCCACTTCGGCCACATTCGGGTGCGCTGAAATGCTCTCCTCTATTTCGCGTGTGCCCAACCGGTGCCCGGCGACATTGATCACGTCGTCAGTGCGCCCGAGGATGAAGAAGTAACCGTCGTTGTCGCGGATACCCCAGTCGAACGTGCTGTAGACCAGCTTCCCCGGGATGCTTTTCCAGTAGGTGTTGACGAAACGTTCGTCGTCACGCCACACGGTCTGCATGCAGCCGGGAGGCAAGGGCCCTTCGATGGCGACTACACCCTTCTGCCCGGCTTCCAGGAGTTCCAGGCCGGTGGTCTCGTCGATCAGTTTCACGTGATAGCCGTACATCGGAACGCCCGGGCTGCCAAATTTGCTGGCTGCCTGCTCCACACCATTGGCCAAGCCCAGAATCGGCCATCCGGTTTCGGTTTGCCAGTAGTTGTCGATGATCGGCTTGCCAAGCCCGGCAGAAATCCACTTCGCGGTCGGCTCATCGAGAGGCTCACCGGCGAGAAACAGGGCGCGCAG
>JAYVRP010001059.1:0-3059 GCA_043776215.1 Rhodoferax sp.
GCTTCACCACATCGGCACGAAACGGAAATGTCTTGAGGTTGACGAAAGGGATCCGTAGCTGCCGTGCAAGCCCGTTCGCCAGCAATTCTTCGGTGATCACACCGCTCTCGATCAGCAGGCGGCCAGTCTTCTTGCCCGTCTGCCGTTGCAGTTCCAGAGTCTGCTGCAATTGCTCCTGCGAAATCAGGCGCTGCTGGACCAGCACGTCACCGAGGCGGAGTTTCTCGGGGCGCCCAGTGACGGCGCGTGGCGCTTCTGAAGTCGGCGGGGTCGCAGTGGACATGTTCATGAGATCCAAACAAGAAAACCGGACCGCCGCCTGAAAGGCAAATGAGCGTCAGTGCAAGTGGCGCGGTTTACGTCCACCGCCATGGCCGGAGCCACCATGCCCACCGCCGGAGCCACGGGGCCGCTTGCCGATATCCAGGGAATTGACGAGGGCGTCGAAACGCTGAGCGAAGAGTTTGTCGATCTCGGCGACGACGCCGGACAATTCAGAGCCATCGAAATGGCGCTCCATCGTGCTGACGATATCCTGCACGAGGAGGTCCCGCTGAACCTGCATGATGGCAGCAGGTGTGGGGCCGACGAACAACATCGTGAAGTCGTCGCGCGACTCGGCCCATTGCTCCTCCTCGTCCTCATCGAACTCCGTGTCATAGAAACTGACCTCGATGGCAGCGCCCGTATGGGCCAGCTCGTTGAGGTTCATGCACATCTCGTCCAGGGTCTGCCGAAAGTCTTCGTCTCCCACCACAGTCCAGCACATCTGCAGGACATGCTGGGGCGCGTCAAACTTGATTCCGGGTTCGTCCTCATAGGAGCTGCGCGCGCCGTCGGCCAGTGAGCGTGCGCCGGCATATTTCCAGATCGGCTTGAGCGCCTCCTGAATCTGCTCGAACTGAACCTCTGCCCGCAGAGGAACATCGCCGTGGACATGGATCTCGAAGGGAGGGTTGGAAGGTGGCATGTTGTGCGAGTGTAGTGGTGCCCGGGACCGGAATCGAACCGGTACGCCCCTTATGCAGGAAAGCGTCGGATTTTAAGTCCGATGTGTCTACCTATTTCACCACCCGGGCGCATGCCGGTATTGTGAGACAAAACACAGCACTTAGGCGAAGAGGTGGTCGCTGGTGTTGCACAACAAATCAGGCAGGACGACTTCTTGAAAAGTGGGGGTCTTCTGCCGGGCACCAAATGGAACTGTCCGGCTTGGTCCCAAGTTGATTTGCCGCTTTTGATTCTTTGGGTTGCGTTGGCAGCCAAGCTGCGACGGGCGTAGCCCGAAGTGGCTTGGATGCCAACGCGCGGTTTGCCTTGCGACCCGCACGCGGCCACCGACCCCGGCCAGCAGTCTTGCAGGTTTGAAAGCCAGGGCGCGACTGTCGGTAGACGGTCAGGCCTGTGAGGTGCGTGAAGTACGAGCGGTGGGGACGGTTCGGAGTGCCGGGCCATCCTGACACTGCTTCCTCTCACGCGCCAATCTTGATCCAGCCATTCCAGAGCATGCGCGCAATGGCAGCGTTGGCCGCGTAGCGGTCAAAGAGTTCTGGATCGAAGTCAAGCCCCGCCCAAACCCGCGTGTCTTTGGTGTCTTCGCCGTATGGGTTGTCCTCGAATTCCTTCAGGAAGTCTGTGTATTGCCCGATGCCTCCACTGTCCTCCGGCGGGCAGGCCAAGTCACCCGCTTCGACCCAGGCGTTGCCGCTCCTCATGGACTGATCGTCCGTGTCTTCGACCGCCTCGACGGTGATGAGGTGGCTCCAATTGTCACCAAAGTCATAGAGGTACGTGAAGGTGTCGCCGGTACTGAGCAGTTGGTTGAGGCGGAACTTCTTCTCGTCCAGCCTTGGCATGTCCAAATCGTCCCACTCAGGGTTGGGCGGGCAGTAATGCGCGTCCCGGATCTCGAATTCATGCAAGTGGGAGTCCTTCCAGCCCATCGCAGCTTGCAAAACGTGATGCAAAGCATTCAGTCGGGCCCGTCCGTCGATAAGGACTCTCCGCCAGATAAGGGGTTCGCTCTCAGCCAACTCGACGCGCAGTGTGTATTTGCTCGGTGTGGACTGGCTGCTTCGGTGTTTCTTGGGGGCAATGGTCGCCATGGCGTGCAAATCCTTGTTGGAATTTGGACATTTTATGAAACCCGGCTCCAACAGCCCCACCAAAGCCAACCAAAACCTTGAGTGCACACGCCCAGCCAAGCGCCATTGACCATGAGATCTCTACAAGAACGCATTCTTCGAACGCTGATGGCGATGTTCCAAAGCGTGGGCGGTGTGCCGTCGCTGGGTTACACGGCACGCCACTGACGTACGCGCCGCTGCAGTGTGCGCAGCACGGTGGTGTCGTAGTCCCCGGGGTACGCGTGACCGGATGCTGCCCGGCAAGCCCCGACCTCAATTCGGCGGCTGGTACGGCGACATGACGTGGATCGCCCGGATTGCCGGTCAGCGTCTCTTCAACGCATTTCTCGACCGTCTCCACGGCGAAGTGGTGGCTGACGGCCGTCCAGCAACCCGTTCGGAACGATTCGAGGATGACATTGGTGTCCGCGAAAACTCGGATTTTCGGCATACGGCGCTCACCTCACAGCTCGAACGGTGCGGGGAGGCCGTACTGACCAAACAACTCGGTCAACCCGCCCAGTCCAAGACCCATGGCTTTGGCGGCTTTGCGAGCCGATAGCCGTCCGTTCTCCAGGGCCTCGTGAAGCATCTTCACAAAGGTGGGCGAGAACCGCTTTGGTGGGCCTGACACCGATGGCCGCTGTTTCTCTTGCGAAAGGCTGCGTCGGATGTCTTCACCGATCAGCTTGAGGTTAAACAGTCGCCATGCCAGTGTGACCGGAGCAACCCGGAGCAAGGCCGCGACCTCGCACAGATGAGCAATATCGCCATGGCGGTCGCGCTCGATCAACTTGTCGAGGGTGGAGCGCGGCATCAGCAATGCGGCGGCGAAGCTGGCCACCACCTCCCACTGGGTCTCACAATCCACCGCGTTGATGTGGTACAGGCCCTTGATGCCGTCCAAATCGCCTTGGTGCACGCTGTCGATAC
>JAYVRP010001060.1:0-10359 GCA_043776215.1 Rhodoferax sp.
AAGTTGGCCGGTTCGACTGCGTGGCGCATCACCTCGGGCCTCGCTGTGCGCGGTTCGGCGGCGAACATCCACATGCTGGTCTGCAGGGCCTCCTGCACCTCGGTCGAACGCATGAACTCGACGAAACGCAAGGCAGCCACCCGTTGCTGCCCCCCGCGGATTAATGCAACGCCCTCGACTTGCCGAAACACGCCACCCTTGAGGAACAGGCTGGCCGTCGGCGGCTCGGTGATTTTTTCCTTGCTGTAGAAGACCTCCGCGGCCGGACTGCTGGCGTAACTGACGACCAGCGGGCGGGCGCCGCCGTTGCGCGTGAATTCGGTGTAGTAGGCCTCGCTCCAACCCTTGGTCACCTTGACGCCGTTGGCACGCATACGGCCCCACCAATCGTATGCGGCCTCCTCGCCCAGACCCGCGATGGTCGCCAGCAGGAAAGCGTGCCCAGGGCTGGAAGTAGCTGGATTCTGGACCGCCAACAAGTTTCGATAGGCCGGTTGTGCCAGATCCTGAAGCGACGTCGGCAGTGGAACGCCACTTTTGGCAAACCAGGCCCGGTCGTAGTTCAGCGTCACGTATCCATAGTCAACTGCCACCACTCCGTTTGCCAGATGTGCAGCGGATGGGCGCTGGCTGGCCGGGCCGGTTGCCAGGTCCAGCACCTGGGCGGCAAGGGCCTTCGCCACCAATGCGTTGTCAATACCGAACACGACGTCGGCAATGGGTTGGGCCCGCGTCAGGATCAGCTTGTTGAGCATCTCGCCCGCGTCCCCCGCCTTGATCACGCTGAGTTTGATGCCGGCATCGGCCTCGAACTGCGCCAGCAAAGGCTTGGGCAGAGAAAAAGAGCCGTGTACCAGCACACGCAACTCGTCGGCCGCAACCGCTTCTGAACCAATGGAAAGCAGCGCTGCCAGCGTGGCAACCCCGCAAAAAGAAAAAGACCGTCGTTGCATGGTAGATATCCTTTCAATGTGGCCGCCTCGGAACACATGAAAAGACGCTAAGCCATCCTGCCGACGGGCCCGTCTCATCACGCTCCCTACGCTGGCATTACCCAGATCAGGTGAGTGGGGTATTTCTCAGTCGGCCCGACCTGAACGTCGAACACAACACCCCCGGTGACGCCCAGATTGTACGGCGGCGTGCGTCAGCCCTGCTGCTTGTGGGGCTGACAGCTGTGCGCGCACGACCCTGCGTCCCTGTGCAGGGTGCGGACTCCGCAAGGCATCCTCAGGCCTGCAGGAACCGGTAAAGGTTGCGCAACATTCCTGCCGTAGCGCCCCAAATGAAACGTTCAGCATCGCCATCCAGGTAGGGCATGGAGATCCACTCGCGATGAACGCCCTGCGCGATGAGACTGTGCCGACGATGGTTGGCCGGGTTCATCAAAAAATCCAGCGGCACCTCAAAAACATGCTCCACTTCGTCCGTATTGGGTGTCAACGAAAAGCCCTCGCTGACCAAGGCTACAACCGGCGTGATTTCAAAGGCTGAGCCGGTCACGTAGACCGGCAAGGTTCCCAGGACCTGCACAAACTCGGCAAGCAGGCCCACCTCTTCATGCGCTTCGCGCAAGGCTGTAGCGATCAGATCCTCATCTTCTGGATCCTGTTTGCCGCCAGGAAATGCGACCTGGCCCGAATGCGTCGGCAAATGGGTTGTGCGCTGT
This sequence comes from Rhodoferax sp., assembly GCA_043776215.1. Classification (GTDB taxonomy): domain Bacteria; phylum Pseudomonadota; class Gammaproteobacteria; order Burkholderiales; family Burkholderiaceae_C; genus CAISIP01. The sequence goes on from JAYVRP010001060.1 coordinate 1,670, forward strand.
GTCAGCAATACCGACGGACGCTCGCGCAGGATGACTGGAATGAGTACCGAGGCAGGCACTGGCAGCCCCACGGTCCACTTCGGCTCTTCCCTGAATTCGGGCTGCCATACTGGTGGCGCAAGAAACCTCTGGCGCATTGACTGCGGCATCATGCTCGCCAATGAAACGGCCGGCAAGTGGTGATCCACGCTGATGACCGGAACCGTGCGAGGATCGAAATTTGGCAACTTCGAGAGTGGCGCAGGAGGATCAGGCAATGACATTGGGTTTTGCATCGGCGGCGGGAGAGCAAATTCCATTCTAGGTTGCGACTTCACCGCGATGCGGCAACCAGCGACCACCGGTGATTGCCACCGGTCCATTGGCCGATTGCCAGCGCCCAACAAGTCGAGAACTGAAAAGCACCACGTGAACACACCACCGGATGGCCAAATTGGGCCCCTCCATGCACGCTTGAACAGTCCATCGGGCAAAAGACCTCGTGCGGGAATCGCTGTCAAAGGATGTCGCTGCGCCGAATGGGTCTCGGGTGCCAAATATTCGAGATCGGTCTTCCCCGCAAGTCGCCGCACCGACCGAACGGTCAAAAAAAACGCCCCGGCGATGGGCGGGGCGTTTGACTGATCGGGGGGCAGACTACCTACGCAGCGACCACCTTCTTCACCGACAATTTTTCCTTGATACGCGCAGACTTGCCGCTGCGATCACGCAGGTAATACAGCTTGGCCCTGCGCACGTCGCCACGACGCTTGACTTCAATTCCTGCAATCAAAGGGCTATAGGTTTGAAAAGTACGCTCGACACCTTCGCCGCTGGAAATTTTGCGCACGATGAAACCACTATTGAGGCCCCGATTGCGCTTGGCAATGACGACACCTTCATAGGCCTGAACACGTTTACGGGTGCCTTCAACCACATTGACGCTGACTACTACAGTGTCGCCAGGTGCGAAGTCGGGGATTTTTTTGCCAAGACGAACAATTTCCTCTTGTTCCAGGGTTTGAATCAGGTTCATTTTTTTCCTTTATTGATCATGTTCGCGCCAGTACCGACATGGTGCAAATGGCCCCGTTGCGTTGAGCACAGGGCGGTCGAACAGAGGATCGGATGGTCTTCGAGTATAACAAGGGCAGCGCACCACAAAAAAATACTTCGAATCCGGAATTCAGATGCTGTCTCGCAAGCATTGTTCGTCGCGCTCGCCAAGCAATCCCTTGCTGCGCGCCGCTGCGATCAGGTCCGGACGCCGTTCCCTCGTCTGCAGCAGGCTTTGGTCGCGACGCCAACGGGCCAGCAATGCGTGATGACCCGATGTGAGAACCGCAGGAACAGCCATCCCCCGCCAAACTTCCGGCCGAGTGTAATGAGGGCAATCGAGCAAGCCATCTACAGCCGGATTGAAACTTTCCTGTATGTGGCTTTCAGGATCCGTGAGTACTCCCGGTTGCAGGCGCGCGACCGCATCCAACACCGCCATTGCCGCAATCTCGCCACCAGAGAGGACAAAGTCCCCGAGGCTCACCTCCAGATCCACTTGTGTGTCGACAAATCGCTGGTCAACACCTTCGTACCTGCCGCACAAAAGGATTGCACCGTCACTCGCGCCCAATTGCTCGACCAATCCGTGCCGGAGGGGTTGGCCATGAGGTGAAAAAAGGACGACCGCTGGTGTGTCAGTACGTGTCGACTTCACATGTTGAAGGCAATGGAAGAGCGGGTCAGGCATCATTACCATGCCAGGCCCGCCGCCAAATGGTCGATCATCGACACGACGGTAGTTGCCTTCGGCGAAGTCTCTCGGGTTGGCAAATCGGACCAGCACCTGACCAGACTCAAACGCCCGGCGTGTCACGCCAGTCACCAGCAACGGCTCGAACAACTCCGGAAACAGCGTAATGACGTCAAACCGCATTCGGGGAAGCTCAGTAGTCCGCTTGCCAGTCCACTGTAATGCGCCTGGAAACCAGGTCAACATCATCGACATACGCCGCAACAAAAGGAATCATTCGCTCCTCTGCCTTGCCCTCATGATCAAACTCCAGCACGAGAACCGCCTGGGCAGCGGTGGACAACAACTCCTTGACCTGGCCCAACAGCATGCCTTCGCGATTCACCACTTCGAGACCAATCAGATCTACCCAGTAATATTCATTGCTGGTAGTGCTTGGAAAGCTCGAACGGGGGATGAAGATTCTGGAGCCACGGAGACCCTCTGCGGCAGATCTGTCGTCAATGCCATGGGCGTTGGCTACAACACCCGCACTGTGGTCCTTGACCTCTTTGATGCGCAACAAAACGGATCCCGCAAAGCTTTTCGCACCTCGTTCGGTTGGCAACAGGTACCAACGCTTTGCTGAAAAGAGGGCCTCCGGGTGCGCGCTGTGCGCCACGACCTTGAACCAGCCCTTGATACCCCAAGCCTCGCCGATGCGCCCGACCTCCACTGCATCCCCAGGCATTTCAGCAGCGTCAAGGTCGTGCGGCATGGGAATGCTCAAAGCGGACCGGACGATGCCGGTCCGATTGCAGGAAACACTCAGGCCGCTTTTCGCGCGGCCTGTTCGATCAACCGATCAACGGTTGGAGAGGCTTGAGCACCTACGCCCTTCCAATAGGTCAAACGGTCAAGCGCAATGCGGATACTCTCTTCATTTGCAGTTGCAATCGGGTTGTAAAAACCGATGCGCTCGATGAAACGTCCATCGCGACGCGTGCGTTTGTCGGCCACGACAATATTGAAAAATGGGCGTGCCTTGGCACCACCACGCGCAAGTCGAATAACGACCATAATTTATCCTTCGGGGGGCGGCATGAATTTCTTCCTGCCATTATTTCAGCGTTGAGACACGTAACATGACCACCCGGCCAGTAACACGTTGAAAAGCCTTCTAGTATAGCGAATCACTCCATGTCAATCATCAGGCCAAGCCGCGAAGGCGATATTCAAGCGATCACCAGCATTTACGCAAAGTATGTGCTGGAAGGCACTGGAACGTTTGAAGTCGATCCGCCCGCCGCGCCGGACATGGCCAACCGCAGATCGGAAGTGCTCGCGCGAGGCCTGCCTTACCTGGTTGCCGAGATCGCCGGAACCGTGGTCGGATTCGCCTATTGCAACTGGTTCAAGCCTCGTCCGGCCTATCGATTCTCAGCGGAAGACTCCGTGTATGTGGCTGCACAGGCCCATAAGACAGGCGTCGGGCGGGCATTGCTGGCCGAACTGGTGGCTGAGTCGGAACGCGCCGGAATCCGCAAACTTATCGCGGTCATTGGTGACTCTCGCAACACGGCGTCCATCGCTTTGCACCGTTCACAGGGCTTCTGCGTTGTCGGCGTGCTTACCGCATGCGGTTGGAAGTTCGACCAATGGCTCGACGTTGTCATGATGGAACGCTCGGTGGGTCTTGGCCAAACGGCTCCGGCGCAGGCGGCAGTTTGACGAAGAGCAAGACGGTCGCAGTCTGGCTCGCCTTTTTGCTCGGGCCCCTTGGAATGCATCGCTTCTACCTCAAGGGTTGGCGCGATCCATTGGGTTGGGCACTACCCGTGCCCAGTCTGTTGGGGCTCTATGGCATATGGAGAGTGCAGCAATGGGGGCTGGACGATCAATGGAGCTGGATCTTGATTCCACTGCTGGGGTTCACGATCGCAGGATGCGCGTTGACGGCAATCGTGTATGGATTGATGACCCCAGAGTTATGGAATGGCAAGTTCAACAGGGGCGCACTTCCGGCACTGCGCTGCGGGGAGTCCAATTGGTTGACGATTGGCGCCATCGTGCTGGCCCTTTTTGTGGGCACTGCCGTGCTGATGTCATCCATCGCATTCAGTGCCCAGCGCCTGTTTGAATATCAGGCCATGCACGAGCATAAACAGGGTTCGTAGCGTCGGTGCCCACGCACTGTTCATGGAGGCTTTGCATGGCGTGTCGCAATTCAAAAAATCTGCAGGCTGATCCAATAGGCGACAGCGGCGACGAAAGCACTGGCGGGTATTGTCAGAATCCACGCCCAGACGATATTGCCTGCCACCCCCCAACGCACGGCGCTGGCACGTTGTGTTGCCCCGACACCCACGATCGCGCCAGTGATGGTGTGGGTTGTTGACACAGGAATGCCGAGCAACGCCGCGAGGAACAAGGTAATTGCACCGCCCGTCTCCGCACAAAATCCATGCACAGGCTTGAGTTTTGTCAATCGCTGGCCCATGGTCTTGACAATCCGCCAACCGCCAAACAAGGTCCCCAATGCAATAGCGGTGTAACAACTCAGCACGACCCACGTGGGCGGCGATGCGTCGTTGGCCGCCGAATAACCGGTTGCAATCAACAGCATCCAGACAATTCCTATTGTCTTCTGTGCGTCGTTGCCTCCATGACCCAAGCTATACGCTCCTGCCGAGACCAGTTGCAGGCGGCGAAACCAGCGGTCCACCCGGCTCGGTGTGCTGCGACGCAGAGTCCAGGACACGCCAATCAACATGATCGACCCCAGCAGGAAACCCAGCAGGGGCGACAGAAAAATGAAGACCACGGTCTTCATCACACTGGACGAAACCAACGCAGCGGCGCCCGCCTTGGCGATTACGGCGCCAACAATTCCTCCAATAAGAGCATGTGAGGAACTGCTGGGAATTCCGTAGTACCAAGTGATGAAATTCCAGCTGATCGCGCCGATCAGTGCACCAAACACCACATGCACATCCACGACACCTGGTTGAGCCAGCCCTTTGCCAACCGTGGCTGCAACGCTCAGGTGGAACACAAAGATCGCGATGAAATTGAAGACCGCCGCGAACAATACTGCCTGGCCAGGCTTGAGGACGCCGGTGGATACCACCGTGGCGATCGAATTAGCTGCATCATGGAACCCATTCATGAAGTCGAATGCCAGTGCCAGCACCACCAGCAGCACGACCACCCACAACGCTACTTGTACCGTCGCCATTCAGCGGCCCGGACTCAGGAATTCTCGAGGACGATGCCCTCGATGACATTGGCCACGTCCTCGCACTTGTCGGTAATCGTCTCCAGCAATTCGTATATCGCCTTCAGCTTGATAACCTCCCGTACGTCAGGCTCTTCCCTGAATAACTTGCTCATGGCCGCTCGCATGATCCGATCCGCGTCCGACTCCAGTTGATCAATTTCCTCACACGTCTTCAGTGCCGCTTCCGCCACTGACGGCTCGGCAATCTTGGACAACAGCTTCACCGCGTCACGCACCCGCTCACAACATTTGACACTCACGTCCGTCAGCCGCACGATCTCGTCAGTCATGTGACGCACATCGTACAAGGCCATTGTTTCCGCAGAATCCTGGATCAGGTCTGCCACATCGTCCATGGTATTGATCAATGAATGGATCTGCTCACGGTCAATCGGGGTAATGAACGTGACGTGAATCGCCTTGTTGACCTCGTGTGTCACACGATCAGCCGCCCGCTCTGCGTTGTCTACGTCCTGGTTGTACTTCTGACGCAGGTGGGTATCGCTGTAATTCGCAACCAGCTTGGAGAATGCTCTCGCCGCTTCGACGATATGGTCACCATGCTGATTGAACATTTCAAAAAAATTGCCCTCTCTGGGCAACAACTTGGCAAACAACATCACAGACTCCAAACCAGGGGCGTGTCAAAGAAAGGCCGCTTTGAACTTCGTTGCCAGTGTAACTGTCAGCCCCGTGCAGACGCTCCTGATCAAATCTCAGGCACTGCGAAAGATGAAATAAACGGCACCCACCATGCACAGCGCCGCCCACGCGTAGTCCAACTTGAAAGGTTCACCCACATACAGCATCGCGAAAGGCAGAAACACTGTGAGCGTGATGACCTCCTGGGCGATCTTGAGCTGGCCCAGGCTGAATCCGGCGAGCTGGTACCCGATGCGGTTGGCAGGCACCTGCAGCAAGTACTCGAACAGGGCAATGGCCCAGCTTGCCAGCGCCGCCAGGTACCAGGGCGCGGTGGCCAGATTCTTCAGATGGCCGTACCACGCAAAGGTCATGAACACGTTGCTCGCAACCAGAAGCAGCACCGTCCGGAGCGACAGTGGCACGATCTGCAACCAGCTCATGGGACGATCTCTCGGAAAAGGCTCAGTACCCGGAGCGCGGCTGCGCGCGCAGGTGCACGGCGACCACTCTGGACAGAACGAGGACGTACTTACCCATGCTGATCAGGCCACTACAGGCGCCTTCACCGAGGCCGCCGCATCAGTGAACTCTTCGATCTTGTCGAAATTGAGATACCTGTAGACATCTGCGCTGGCAGCAGTCAGCACGCCCATGTCCGCCATGTACTCATCCTTGGTGGGAATGCGCCCAAGCTTGGAACAAATCGCTGCCAACTCCGCGGATCCCAGGTACACGTTGGAGTTTTTGCCAAGCCGGTTCGGGAAGTTGCGTGTGGAGGTACTGAATACCGTAGCGCCTTCCTTCACCTGAGCCTGGTTGCCCATGCACAAACTGCAGCCAGGCATTTCCATGCGTGCTCCTGCGCTACCCAGCACACCGTAGTGGCCCTCATCGCTGAGCTGCTTGGCATCCATCTTGGTGGGAGGGGCCATCCACAACTTCACAGGTATGTCGCGTCTGTTTTCGAGCAGCTTGGACGCAGCCCGAAAATGCCCGATATTGGTCATGCAACTTCCAATAAAGACTTCATCGATCTTCGATCCAGCGACATCCGCCAGTGTCTTCACATCATCCGGGTCATTGGGACAAGCCACGATGGGCTCATGCACGTCGGCAAGGTCGATGTCGATAACTGCCGCATATTGCGCGTCGGTGTCTGCCCTCATCAGCACCGGATTGGCCAACCAGGCCTCCATGGCCTGAATCCGCCTCTGGATGGTGCGGGCATCGGCGTATCCGGTCGAGATCATCCACTTGAGCATGGTGATGTTGCTCGTGATGTACTCGATGATGGGCGCCTTGTCGAGATGGACCGTGCACCCGGCCGCCGATCGTTCGGCCGAAGCATCGCTCAACTCAAACGCCTGTTCCACTTTCAAGTCCGGCAACCCCTCGATTTCAAGGATACGGCCGGAGAAAATATTTTTCTTGCCCTGTTTTGCAACCGTCAACAAACCGGCCTTGATCGCATAAAGCGGGATAGCGTTGACCAGATCACGCAAGGTGACACCCGGCTGCAACTGACCCTTGAACCGTACCAATACGCTCTCCGGCATGTCAAGGGGCATGACACCCGTTGCGGCACCAAACGCCACCAGACCAGAGCCAGCGGGAAAGCTGATTCCGATCGGGAAGCGGGTGTGACTGTCGCCACCGGTCCCCACGGTATCGGGCAGCAACATGCGATTGAGCCAGCTGTGGATGATGCCGTCACCGGGACGCAGGCTTATGCCACCTCGCGTGCTGATGAAATCCGGCAACTCATGGTGCATCTTCACATCAACGGGCTTCGGATAAGCCGCTGTGTGGCAAAACGATTGCATCACCAGGTCCGCGCTGAATCCCAGACACGCAAGGTCCTTGAGCTCGTCCCGGGTCATCGGCCCGGTCGTGTCCTGGGACCCGACCGAGGTCATCCTCGGCTCGCAGTAGGTGCCCGGGCGCACACCCTGCCCTGCCGCAAGGCCAACAGCGCGACCGACGATTTTTTGTGCCAACGTAAATCCGGAATGGGTCTCCTGCGGGTTCTGCGGCAGGCGAAACAACGTGCTTGTGTCCAGTCCCAAAGCTTCGCGCGCCTTGGCAGTCAGGCCACGGCCGATGATCAGCGGAATTCGGCCGCCCGCGCGGACTTCGTCGAACAAGACATCGCTCTTGAGTTTGAACTCGGCGACGATCTTGCCGCTCATGAGTGCCAGCCCGTCGTAAGGGCGTAACTCTACAACGTCACCCATGTTCATCTGGCTGACATCGAGCTCGATCGGCAAGGCGCCTGAATCCTCCATCGTGTTGTAGAAGATCGGGGCAATCTTGCCACCGAGGCAAACGCCGCCAAAACGCTTGTTCGGAACGTAGGGAATGTCTTCACCGGTGAACCAGAGTACCGAATTGGTTGCCGACTTTCGGCTTGATCCAGTACCCACCACATCACCCACATACGCCACAAGGTGACCGCGCGCGCGCAAGTCTTCAATAAATTTGACCGGGCCCCGTTTTCCTTCCACCTCGGGAGTCAACCCGGGCCGGGGGTTCTTGTGCATGGCCAAGGCATGCAAGGGAATGTCGGGTCTGCTCCAGGCGTCTGGCGCAGGGGACAGATCGTCGGTGTTGACCTCCCCGGCCACCTTGAAAATGCTGACGAAAATACTGCGCGGAACTGCCGGGCGGCTCGTGAACCACTCGCCGTCTGCCCAACTTTGAATCACTCCTCGCGCATGAGTGTTGCCCTTGTCTGCTTTTTCCTTGACGTCGTGAAACTGATCGAACATCAGAAGTGTTTTCTTCAGCCCACTGGCCGCGACCGCGGCAACCGATTCGTCCGACAGCAGATCGACCAGAGGACTGATGTTGTAGCCGCCAAGCATGGTGCCAAGAAGCTCCGTCGCCTTTTCGCGGCTGATCAGCCTGCACTGCTCGCTGCCATGGGCCAGAGCGGCCATATAACTGGCTTTCACCTTGGCCGCGTCATCAACACCGGCCGGTACACGGTATGTGATCAGTTCCACCAACGCCGCTTCTTCGCCAGCAGGTGGATTCTTGAGCAGTTCGATCAACTGT
>JAYVRP010001061.1:0-10348 GCA_043776215.1 Rhodoferax sp.
GCGGACATGGCGTTTTTCGACTGGATCGAGTCCCATATAGACGCCTTGCGGACTTGCGATTCGGTAGCCATGGCGTACGCTGTCAAGCGCAGTTGCGAAATCAAGGCCGGTGTTGTCGGGCTCGACGAAAGGGAGTCTGGCCTGCGTGCGATCCTGAATTTCGGGCACACGTTTGGCCACGCCATCGAAGCCGGAATGGGTTATGGCCGATGGCTGCATGGGGAGGCCGTCGGTTGCGGAATGGTCATGGCAGCGCACCTGTCGCTCGCCCTTGGTGTGGTCGATGCCGCATTTGTCGCACGGTTGACCACACTCGTTCGTGTTGCCGGGTTGCCGACGGTGGGGCCGGTGCTGCCGGATTCTGGCCGCAGCTCCGGGTCCTCGGCGGCAGCTTCAAACGCCGATCGTTATCTGGAACTGATGCGGGGCGACAAAAAGGCCTATGGTGGCGAGATCAAGTTCGTCGTCATTGATGGACCGGGGCATGCCGGTGTGCGTGGCGCACCCGATGCGTTGGTGCGCCAGGTGGTCGATAGCTGCTGTCGGTGAGCGTTGTTTTGGTGGTTTCGCCGATGAACAGGGGTGGATGCTCGCTGAGGGGCTGTGCGTGACTGCGTTGGCTGTTTACGCATGCAACCCGGCGCAGTCCCGCGGGCGCCGCCATGCGGAGCCGCCAGCACCTGGGCGCACCGAATTCCAGCGTGACCGGGACCGTGTGATCCACAGCTCCGCCTTCCGCCGGCTGGTCTACAAGACGCAGGTCTTCCTGAACCATGAAGGCGACCTGTTCCGCACCCGGCTCACACACTCACTGGAAGTGGCCCAACTTGGCCGCTCGATCGCCCGATCATTGGGTCTGAATGAAGATCTGGTGGAAGCGATCGCCTTGGCGCACGATCTGGGCCATACGCCGTTCGGCCATGCGGGCCAGGACGCCTTGAATGGGTGCATGACAGCGTACGGAGGTTTCGAACACAACTTGCAGAGCTTGCGTGTGGTGGACCATCTGGAGGAGCGGTACCCTGACTTCGACGGTCTGAACCTGACCTTCGAGGCACGCGAAGGAATTCTGAAACACTGCTCCGTCAAGAATGCGCAGCGTCTGGAAGTGATCGAGCCGTCCGGCGAAGGCTGCCGAGGGGGTGTCGGCAGACGCTTCCTGGAACGAACCCAACCCAGCCTGGAGGCGCAGTTGTGCAATTTGGCAGATGAGGTCGCCTACAACGCGCACGACATTGACGACGGTGTTCGATCCGGACTGATCACCATGGCCCAACTCGAGGATGTCGCGCTTTTTGGCCAGTACCTGCACCGGACGCTGCAACTCCATCCGCACCTGGCGGACGCAACCATGGGGCGGCGCGTTTTGTACGAAACCATTCGCCAGATGCTCAGCGCGCAGGTGGTCGACGTGATCGACAGCAGCCGCTCGATGCTGCAACGCCTGGCCCCTGCCAACGTGGATGCGGCGCGGCTGGAACGGTCGATGATCCGGTTTGGCGACGCCATGGCACACCAGTCCGCAGCGCTCAAGCAGTTCCTGCTGAGCAACCTGTACCGCCATCCACAGGTGATGGAGACAACCGATCTTGCGAAGCGTGTGGTGGTTGATCTGTTTGAAGTTTACCTGCAGTCTCCGCGCGAAATGCAGAGCAGCTTTGCAACCCGGGCTGCGCGCTTGGGCCATACACCCAGGACTGCGCGTATGGTAGCCGACTACATTGCCGGCATGACCGACCGGTTTGCAGCGCGGGAGCATGCGCGGCTGACCGGGTTGCGTCTGCTGACGGCCGCCCCATGAGCCGGCAACGCGTGCGGATCCGGCCGGAGTGGGTGGTGATTCTGTGTGGTGTCAGCGCTGCTTTGCACGTGGGCAAGTTGTCTCCGGCGCTGCCCATCCTGCGTGACGCATTGCAGGTGTCATTGCTGCAGGCCGGGTTCCTGCTGTCTTTGGTTCAACTGGCTGGCATGGTGCTCGGTTTGGCACTGGGTCTCGGTGCCGACGGTCTGGGCCTGCGGCGCAGCATGCTTGCCGGCCTGTTGCTGCTTTCCGCGGCAGGTGCTGCCGGCGGGTGGGCGCAAGATGCACCGACCCTGCTCGCGCTGCGCGCGCTCGAGGGCGCAGGGTTCTTGCTCGTCAGCCTTCCTGCTCCCGGCCTGATCATGCGTATCGTCTCTCCAGGCAAAAGGAATGCGGCACTCGGATTGTGGGGCGCCTTTATGCCGTCCGGTACCGCACTGGCCTTGTTGCTGGGGCCACTGGTCATGGCCCGTTATGGCTGGCCCGTGTGGTGGTGGCTGCTTGCGGGGTTGTCGCTGCTGATGGCGGTCTGGATGTGGCGCAGCGTTCCACCGGACCAGGCCGTGAGGCCGGAGCAGCCGCCACGTGGGGCTGGAGAGTACGCTCCTCCCGATGGTCCGGCATCCTGGTCGTGGCGCCTGCGCCGCACTTTGACCTCGCGCGGTCCCTGGCTCGTAGCGCTGGCCTTTGCAGTGTATTCAGGCCAGTGGTTGGCGGTGATCGGTTTCCTGCCCTCGGTGTTCGTGCAGGACGCGACCGCCGGCGTCGTGGCGACGGCGCCACTCGCGATGGTCGCAGCGGTCAACATGCTGGGAAACATTGCGTCGGGGCGCTTGCTGCAACGCGGTGTGGCAGCCCATGTCCTCTTGGTGATTGGATTTTGTGTGATGGCCGCAGGTGCCGTGTTGGCGTTTGCCGCTGTTCCTGGCAACGGGGGGGCAGGCTTGCCGCTGGGTTACCGTTACATCGGAGTCGTGCTGTTTTCCATGGTCGGCGGCATGGTTCCCGGCACCTTGTTCTCCACGGCCGTCGCTCTTGCGCCCGACCCGTCCTGCGTCTCAACCACCGTGGGGTGGATGCAACAATGGTCTGCCTTTGGTCAGTTTGTCGGCCCTCCGATGGTGGGTTGGGTGGCAAGCGTGGCTGGTGGCTGGCACTGGACCTGGGCCGTCACAGGCACCTGTTCCCTGCTGGGGATCGCCCTGGCAATGCAAATTGCGCGGGTGATTCGGCGATGACTGCCCCTGACACCGATGCCGATACCGATGCACGCAACGTGGTGCTGGACATGCAAATTTGGTTGGAGCGGGCCGTCATCGGCTTGAACCTGTGCCCATTTGCAAAAGCGGTGCATGTTCGTGGCCAAGTCCACTATGCGGTGAGCGATGCACGTACTGCACAGGCACTTGAACCTGAACTCGCGCAGGAAATGGAGGCACTGGCAGCGTCCGACCCGGTGCTGCGGGACACCACGCTGCTGGTCGTGCCAGGCTGTCTGAGCGACTTTTTCGAGTTCAACCTGTTTCTCGCCGATACCGCGCGAATCCTGAAGCGCTTGCGGCTGGACGGCGTGATCCAGATTGCCAGTTTCCACCCGGACTTCCAGTTTGCCAACACGTCGCCCGACGACATCACCAACTACACCAACCGCGCGCCTTACCCGACCCTGCACCTGCTGCGCGAAAGCAGCATAGACCGTGCGGTGCAGGCGTTTCCGGACGCAGCGAAGATCTATGGCAACAACATTCAGATGCTGGAGAGACTGGGCCACGCAGGCTGGGATAAGCTTGGTGTGCATCGCACGCAATTGAACCCGAAAGAGAAGGATGCATGAAGGCGGCCAGCAAACCTGTAGTACCGGGAGGACGTGACAGCTCCTCCCGCGCCTCGTCATTGGTGCTGGACGAGATTCGGCCCGGGCAGTCGATCGAGCTGCTGAAGGAGTTGCATATCCTCACGCGTGACGGGCGGCTCAATCAGGATTCCAGACGCAAGCTCAAACAGGTCTACCACCTGTACCAGTTCATCGAGAAACTGTTGCTCGAATTCGGTACTGACGAGGACATCACGGTGGCCGACCACGGTGCCGGCAAATCCTATCTCGGCTTCATCCTCTACGACCTGTTCTTTCGCAGCCGCCGCAATGGCCGGATCTATGGCGTGGAAACCCGGGAGGATCTGGTGCAGAAGTCGCGTGCGCTGGCGCTACGGCTCGGCTTCGAGCGCATGGAGTTCCTGAACCTCCGTGTGGCTGATGCCGCGGTCTCGCAGGCCGTGCCGCAACGCATCGACGTGGTTACGGCGCTGCACGCATGCGACACCGCGACCGACGATGCCATCGCCTTCGGATTGCAGAAACGCGCGCGCTTCATGGTTCTGGTGCCTTGCTGCCAAGCCGAGCTGGCCCGTTTGCTGACGGCCGACAGGCCGCTGAGCCTTCGGCGCACTGCGCTGGCCGAGTTGTGGCGCCACCCCTTGCACACGCGGGAGATGGGTAGCCAACTCAGCAATGTGTTGCGTTGCCTGTACCTGGAGGCATGTGGTTACCAGGTGACCGTCACTGAGCTGGTGGGGTGGGAGCACAGCATGAAGAATGAGCTGATCCTGGCCAGTTGCACAGGTCAACGCAAGCAGGCCGCTGCTGATCGTTTGCAGGCCCTGCTGGCTGAATTCGGGCTGCAGGACTTGATGCGTACGCGGTTCATCTTGCCGCCGGCACCCGGCGCAACAGTGACTCCGCCGACCGGGTCTGCACAGGGTCCCAGCCGCTGGAACGGAGTCAGCGATGAAATTTGAGCGCACTGTCTGAGCAGCCCTCGCCACTTTCCGCGCCCTGATGCTGGGCGAGTGCTCCACCACGAGCCCTGATGTGGTGCGCCGCGGCGTGAGGCGTCATCGGTGGCGTCGCCGGCTCAAATGTCGAGAGTCGGCGCGAGGGAGTTGTCGTAGGAGTTCTGGGCGCGGTCGCCGATGCAGTAGCCGGCGATGCCATCGAGCACGCGGAAACCTCGGGGGGCGGTGGCGGAAATCCTGCTGCTGTTGGCCGGTGGCGAGCGCCGGGCCGTCCTGCAGGCCAAAGGTGCGGAAGTCATTCTGACTGGAGATGGGGGCATTCTGGCCGCCACGGGCAACATAACCCGCGTCACCAAGGACACCGTGTAGCGCTTGCATGCCCGTCTCAATGGCTGGTTCAGGCGTGAAATTGGCTAATTGGGGTCGGATTATCGTTATCATGAGGCGAACCACCACCAGGCGTCCTGATGGCCCGATTGCCCCGTCTATCCGTCCCCGGGTTCCCTCACCATATCATCCAGCGCGGCAACAACCGGCAGGACATAGCCGGTTCAGACGCTGATCGTCAGCGGTTCGTGGATCTGCTGCGCGACAGCGCCGCCAGGAGGCAGGTCTCCATCCACGGATACGTCCTGATGAACAACCATTTTCATCTGCTGGTGACGCCACCGTCGGTTGCTTCGTTGTCGCAATTCATGCAAACACTGGGCCGGGCCTATGTGCGATATTTCAACGACACCCATGCGCGCTCCGGCACGCTCTGGGAAGGGCGCTACCGGGCCGCCTTGCTTCAGCCTGAATCCTATTTGCTCCCCTGCATGGCTTACATCGACCTCAACCCGGTACGTGCAGGCCTGGTGCTGCAGCCGCAGGACTTCGGGTGGTCCAGTTACGGGCACTATGCAGGACTGCGGGTTGACAAGTGGCTGACTCCGCACTCGATGGTGTGGGCTCTCGGCAACACACCTTTCGACCGGGAAAGCCGCTACCGCGAGATGGTGCATCATGGGGTTACGAGCCAACAAGAGGCAGCCTTGACCCGATCCGCGTTGGCGGGTTGGGCGCTCGGCGACGCAGCGTTCGTCAGTGAACTGCAACAGTCGACGAGCCGCCGTTTGATGCCTGGGTCACCCGGACGACCTGTCCGCGCGTCATGATGTACCGGTCACGGAGGCCGATGTTACCTGTCCCCAATTTAACTGAGAGCCATCAATCGGATGATTTGATTAATACTGACCCTATTTAATTGCCTTGGCATCAATGTTGCAGTGCACTACACTTCAGTTTTGAGCATGCTGAAGAAGTCCGAAGCTGCCGGTATCGGCAAGGCCGGGTGCGGGTGCCAATTTACAAGGAAATGCCATGGCGATGATCGCTGAAATCGAGCATCTGGAAAAGAACGGTCTGTATTCCCGCAGCAATGAGCACGACGCCTGCGGTGTCGGTTTCGTGGCCAACATTCGAGGCGTCAAGTCACACGACATCGTCAAGAACGCACTCAAGATTCTCGAAAACCTGGACCACCGTGGTGCGGTAGGGGCTGACAAGCTCATGGGTGATGGGGCCGGCATCCTTTTGCAACTGCCAGACGCGCTTTATCGCGAAGAGATGGCGGCCCAGGGTGTAGTGCTTCCGGCCCCGGGCGAGTACGGCGTGGGCATGATCTTCCTGCCAAAAGAGCATGCGTCGCGGCTGGCCTGCGAACAAGAGATGGAGCGCGCCATCAAGGCCGAGGGGCAGGTGCTGCTCGGTTGGCGCGACGTGCCGGTGAACCGTGACATGCCGATGTCGCCGGCTGTACGCCAGAAAGAGCCGATCATGCGCCAGGTGTTCATTGGCCGGGGCGCCGACGTCATCGTGCAGGACGCACTCGAACGCAAGCTTTACGTGATTCGCAAGACCGCTAGTGCTGCCATCCAGAACCTGCACCTCAAACACAGCAAGGAATACTACGTTCCGAGCATGTCCAGCCGCACAGTGGTGTACAAGGGCCTCTTGCTGGCCGATCAGGTTGGTACGTACTTCCATGATTTGGAGGACGAACGCTGCGTGTCGGCGCTGGGGCTGGTCCACCAGCGCTTTTCGACCAACACTTTCCCCGAGTGGCCTTTGGCGCACCCTTACCGGTATGTCGCGCACAACGGAGAAATCAATACGGTCAAGGGCAACTACAACTGGATGAAAGCGCGCGAAGGTGTGATGTCGTCGCCGGTGCTTGGCACCGATCTGCCCAAGTTGTACCCGATAAGTTTTGCCGGCCAGTCCGACACTGCGACCTTTGACAATTGTCTTGAACTGTTGACCATGGCCGGGTACCCGATCGGTCAGGCAGTCATGATGATGATTCCCGAACCCTGGGAGCAGCACACCCTGATGGACGAGCGCCGCCGAGCGTTCTACGAGTACCACGCCGCGATGCTGGAGCCGTGGGACGGCCCCGCATCGATCGTGTTCACCGATGGTCGGCAAATCGGTGCGACCCTCGACCGCAATGGGTTGCGTCCGTCCCGTTATTGCATCACCGACGACGATCTGGTGATCATGGCATCCGAGTCGGGCGTGTTGCCGGTGCCGGAAAACAAGATAGTGCGCAAGTGGCGGCTGCAGCCGGGCAAGATGTTTCTGATCGACCTGGAGCAGGGGCGGATGATCGATGACGAGGAACTCAAGTCCAACCTCGCCAATGGCAAGCCATACAAGCAGTGGATCGAAAACCTGCGTATCAAACTCGACGACGTGCGGGTGCTGGAGACTGCGGTGGGCCTTGCTGCCACCGGCGCGCGTCTGGCATCGCCGGCGACGCCCGAACAACCAGCGGCGACGGCACCCCTGCTCGACCGCCAGCAAGCCTTCGGCTACACCCAGGAGGACATCAAGTTCCTGATGGGCCCCATGGCACAACTCGGTGAAGAAGGCATCGGCTCGATGGGCAACGACAGCCCATTGGCGGTCCTGTCCGACAAGAACAAGCCCCTGTACAGTTACTTCAAGCAATTGTTTGCCCAGGTCACCAACCCGCCGATCGACCCCATCCGGGAATCGATCGTGATGTCGCTGGTGTCATTTATCGGCCCCAAACCCAACCTGCTGGACATCAATCAGGTCAACCCGCCCATGCGGCTGGAGGTGGCGCAGCCTATCCTCGGATTTGCCGACATGGCCAAGCTGCGTGACATCGAGCGCCACACGCACGGGAAATTCCGCAGCTACACCCTCGACATCACCTACCCCCTCGCGTGGGGCGACGAAGGCGTTGAAGCCAAGCTGGCATCGCTTTGTGCCGAGGCAGTGGATGCCATCCGCAGCGGCAAGAATATCCTGATCATCAGCGACCGCGCAGTGGCGGAGCACCAGCTGGCGATCCCCGCCTTGCTGGCGCTCAGCGCCATCCATCAGCATCTTGTGCGTGAAGGCTTGCGCACCACGGCAGGCCTGGTGGTCGAAACTGGTAGCGCCCGTGAAGTGCATCATTTTGCTGCGCTGGCGGGTTATGGAGCGGAGGCTGTTCATCCCTACCTGGCGCTGGAAACCCTGGCCGACGTCTACGGCCGCCTGCCAGGTGCGCTGGGGGCCGACCAGGCGATCTACAACTATGTCAAGGCGGTTGGCAAGGGTCTGTCCAAGATCATGTCCAAGATGGGTGTATCCACCTACATGAGTTATTGCGGTGCCCAGCTGTTTGAAGCCATCGGCCTCAACAGCGACACCATCGACAAATACTTCACTGGTACACCCAGCCGGGTCGAAGGCATCGGTGTGTTCGAGATTGCCCAGGAGGCAATCCGGATGCACAGGGCCGCCTTCAGTGATGACCCGGTGCTCGAAAGCATGCTGGATGCGGGGGGTGAGTACGCTTGGCGCGTCCGCGGTGAAGAGCACATGTGGACACCCGATGCCATCGCCAAGCTCCAGCACAGCACGCGGGCCAATAGCTGGAACACCTACAAGGAGTACGCGCAGCTCATCAACGACCAGTCACGCCGGCACATGACGCTGCGCGGGCTGTTTGAATTCCGTATTGATCCGGCCAAGGCGATCTCTGTGGACGAGGTCGAGCCGGCCAGCGAGATCGTCAAACGCTTTGCCACTGGTGCCATGTCGCTGGGCTCCATTTCCACCGAAGCGCATGCCACGCTGGCCGTGGCCATGAACCGCATCGGCGGCAAGAGCAACACTGGCGAAGGTGGTGAAGACCCGACGCGATACCGCCAGGAGCTCAAGGGCATCCCGATCCAGAAGGGGCAAACGCTGGGCGATGTGATGGGGCATGGCGTGGTGGAGGTGGACTATCCATTACACGACGGAGACTCACTGCGTTCACGCATCAAGCAGGTGGCGTCCGGGCGGTTTGGTGTCACGGCCGAGTACCTTAACAGCGCAGACCAGATCCAGATCAAGATGGCCCAGGGGGCCAAGCCAGGCGAAGGCGGGCAGCTGCCTGGTGGCAAGGTGTCCGAATACATCGGCCGCTTGCGCTACTCCGTGCCGGGTGTCGGCCTGATTTCGCCGCCTCCCCACCATGACATCTATTCCATCGAGGACCTGGCACAACTGATTCACGATCTGAAGAACGTGGCGCCACATGCCAGCATCAGTGTCAAGCTGGTCAGCGAAATCGGCGTCGGAACCATCGCAGCCGGTGTTGCCAAATGCAAGAGCGACCACGTGGTGATCGCCGGACACGATGGCGGCACCGGCGCGTCGCCGTGGTCGTCCATCAAGCATGCTGGCAGCCCCTGGGAAATCGGTCTGGCCGAGACCCAGCAGACGCTGGTGCTGAATCGTCTGCGTGGGCGTATCCGCGTCCAGGCCGACGGGCAGATGAAGACCGGGCGTGACGTGGCCATTGGCGCCCTGCTGGGGGCCGATGAGTTTGGGTTTGCCACCGCGCCGTTGGTCGTGCAGGGCTGCATCATGATGCGCAAGTGCCATCTCAACACCTGCCCGGTGGGTGTCGCCACCCAGGACCCGGTGCTACGCAAGAAGTTTTCCGGCAAACCGGAGCACGTCGTGAACTATTTCTTCTTCGTGGCCGAAGAAGTGCGCCAGATCATGGCGCAATTGGGCATCCGCAAGTTCGACGACATGATCGGGCGCTCCGACCTGCTCGACGCCGCCCGGGGCATCCACCACTGGAAGGCCAGCGGCCTGAATTTCGGTCGCCTGTTTGCCCGGCCACTGGCGCCCGCGGACGTGCCACGTTTCCATGTGCAGGCGCAAGACCACGGACTGGAGCGTTCGCTGGACAATCTGCTGATCGAGAAGTCCAGGGCAGCCATCGAACGGGGTGAGAAGGTGATGTTCATGGAAGTGGCACGCAATGTCAATCGCTCACTCGGCGCGATGTTGTCCGGTGCGTTGACGAAAGTTCGTCCGGATGGTTTACCCGATGACACCATCCGCATCCAGCTGGAAGGCACAGGTGGCCAGTCCTTCGGTGCCTTCCTGGCCAAAGGCATCACCTTGTACCTGATTGGGGATGCCAATGATTACACCGGCAAGGGCCTGAGTGGTGGGCGGGTGGTGGTGCGCCCCAGCATCGATTTCCGGGGCCTGTCGACCCAGAACACCATCATCGGCAACACGGCCCTGTATGGCGCCACCGCCGGCGAGGCGTTCTTCAGTGGCGTGGCGGGGGAGCGTTTCGCGGTGCGCTTGTCTGGCGCCACCGCGGTCGTCGAGGGAACGGGCGACCACGGTTGCGAATACATGACCGGCGGCACGGTTGCCGTGCTCGGCAAGACCGGGCGCAAT
>JAYVRP010001062.1:0-3048 GCA_043776215.1 Rhodoferax sp.
CACGTGCGCGGCAAGAAGTGACCACGCCCAACACCGACGACTGACATGGCCACCGACGCAAAGAAGCTGCAACCGATCATCGTCAAGAAGATCAAGAAGGGTGGTCACGCGGTGCATGGCGGCGCTTGGAAAATTGCCTATGCCGACTTCGTGACGGCCATGATGGCGTTTTTCCTGTTGATGTGGCTGTTGGGCTCCACCTCGGAAGGCGACAAGAAGGGCCTGTCCGACTATTTCACCGCACCGCTCAAGGTGGCGATGATGGGTGGTACCGGGGCCGGTGCCAGCAACAGCGTCATCCAGGGCGGTGGCACCGACCTCACCAAGAGCTCCGGGCAAAACAAGAAGACGGAGTCGAACGATCCGATCCTGGTCAAGAAGGCCGCCATCGAAGCTGCCAAGGCCGAGATCGCCAAGCAGGACGCCAGAAAGCTTGCCGCACTGAGCGCCAAGATCGCGTCCGTGATTTCCAACAACCCGCGGCTGGCGGAGTTCAGCTCGCAGATCCGGCTGGAGACGACACCCGACGGCCTGCAGATCCAGATCGTGGATGACCAGAGCCGCGCCATGTTCGATGTCGGCAGTGCGCTGGTGAAACCCTATATGCGCGACATCTTGCGCGAGATCGGTAATGCGCTCAACGGCGTGGACAACAAGATCAGCCTCGACGGGCATACCGACCGCTCGCCCTATGGCAACGGTGAACGCGGCTACAGCAACTGGGAGCTGTCGGCCGACCGTGCCAACTCGTCACGCCGCGAACTCATCGCTGCCGGCATGCCGGACGAAAAACTCGCGCGTGTCACCGGGCTGGCGTCCAGCAGCCTGCTGGACCCGCAAAACCCGCTGAGCCCACAGAACCGGCGCATCACGATTCTGGTGATGACACGCGAGGCCGAAGAGCGGCTGCTTGGCGGGTCCAGGTCAACGGGACCTGCCGCGACGGAACCTGCAGTCCGTGCACCGGGTGGCGCTGCCCCTGCCTCCAGGTAAACGCAAGGCAGCTTCGAGCAGTCCGACACGGGGTTGCCTGCCAGGATTTGGCAGGTCATCGGCGTCTTATTTGCGCCTTACGGCCCGGTTCGTGTCGGGATAATTCAATGATCAACATCTCCCCTGAGTCATGGAACCCACACGCCAGCATCGCTCGAGGTTGGCTGGCACCTGCCAGCTGTCGGTTCTGCTGCTGCTGACGGCATGCGCGCAGGTCGGCGAGTACCAGCGCCCGGATCCGCCTGTTCCCATCGTGTGGTCGACCGCTTCCGGCGGTGGTGGCGCTGTTGACCCCGCGCGCACCCACTGGCGCAACTTTTTTCCCGATGCGCGACTGCATGCACTGATCAACACCTCACTGGAACACAACCGCGATTTGCGGATCGCAGCAGCCAGAGTCCAGGAAGCCCGGGCGCAGTATGGAGTCGTCCGCGCCGACCAGTCTCCACTGGTCAACCTGTTCGGCTCAGGCAATCTGACGCGCACGCCACAAGACGTCGGAACGGCAGGGACCGCGCAGACCAGCCGGCGCTTCGACGTGTCTGTTTCCACGGTGTCATTTGAAATCGATTTCTGGGGCCGGCTTGCAAGTCTTTCGGAATCAGCCCGCTCCAGTTATCTGGCCACAGAAGAGGCACGCCGAGCTGTTTATCTGTCGCTGGTGGCCGAAGTCGCAAGCGCCTATTTCAACCTGATTCAACTTGACGAACTCACGGCATTGGCCGGCACCACCGTGGCATTGCGCACGCAGTCGCTGGCCTTGATTGCCAAGGGGCGCGACCTCGGGGGCACCGATGACTACGTTTTTCAACAGGCCAGCGGCGCCCTGGAATCCGCCCGTGCTGATCTGGCAGCGTTGCGACACCAGCACACAGTAGCTGCCAACCGCTTGAACTTCCTGGTGGGCTACGCTTCGACTACGCCGGTACCGACTGGATCGCTCGATGCGCAGGGCATGGAGGTTGCCCTGGATCCAGGCTTGCCGGCCGCGGTATTGCTGATGCGCCCCGACGTGATGGCCGCCGAGCAACGCCTCCTGGCGGCCCACGCCAACATCGGCGCCGCACGCGCAGCTTTCCTGCCGAAAGTCCTCCTCACAGCCGGGCTGGGTCTGGCGAGCCACGGGTTGCTGGGCCTTTTCAGTGGTGGCGCCTGGAATTTTCAACCCACCGTGTCGCTGCCCATCTTCGACGGCGGTCGCACCGCGGCCAGCCTGGACGTCGCAGAGGCCCGCAAAGTCATTGCCGTTGCCGAGTATGAAAAGACGATTCAGCAGGCCTTCCGGGAAGTGGCCGATCTGCTCTCCGCCCGCGAGTCGCTGGCATTGCAGCAGAAGGCATCCGCTGTCAATCGCGGGGCACAGACCCGCCGGCTGCAAATCGCGCAAGCCCGCTTCAGTGCCGGGCTGGTCAGCTACCTCGAAGTTCTCGACGCGCAGCGCGAACTGGTCGCTGCCGAACATGTCTCGATGCAGGTGCGCCGGGCACAACTCGACGCCACGGCACAACTCTACAAAGCTTTGGGCGGTGGTTATGACAATGCAGCCTGAAGCCGCGAGGCACGGACTGGCAAAGCGCCATCTCCGCTTGGGGCCACCGCCATGTCTGTGACCGACCTGCTGATACAGGCCATCAACCTGCAGAACCAGGGCCAGTTCGAGGCAGCCGCCGACCTCTTCACGCAGGTACTCGGACACGATCCAACCAACTCGCATGCCTTGTATTCGCTGGGTCTCATGGCGATGAACGCGGGTAATCTGGCACGTGCGCTGGCGTTCTGCCGGCAAGGCGTCGAAGCAGCTCCGCAATTCGCCCCTTTGAAGTATTTGCAGGGCACCGTGTTGCAACTCAGCGGCGACAAGGAAGCGGCCCTGCGCAGCTTCGATGCCGCCTTGCAAGTGCAACCGGATTATGTCGAGGTGCTGCTCAACAGTGGCGCACTGCTGCGCGGCATGTTTCGGCACAAGGAAGCGCTGGAGCGTTTCAACCGGATATTGGCCGTGGATCCCGACCATGTGGGCGCATTGGCCAACTGCGGAATCATGCTGACCGAATT
>JAYVRP010001063.1:0-3041 GCA_043776215.1 Rhodoferax sp.
CGCGCAAACAGGCTGTCGTTGGTTTCAGTGTTTCGTGTCATGGTCGGGCAGGTCAAAATTCAGGTCGGCATCGTTGTCGTTGGTGTCAGGGTCGGTGTCCGGGTCTGGTTGCGCCCAGAATAGACGATCCGGTACCAGGTGGCCCATCCCAGGGCGGAAACCTGCGTCCAGGCAACGGTCAAGGTAACCCAGAGCCTCCTTCACCGCATCGGCCAGATCGTTGTCTGTCGCCAACAGTGCCGCCAAAGTGGCGGACAGGGTATCGCCCGCACCACAAAACCCGGCTTCAAGGCGTTCGAAACGGACGCTGCACAGGACCGACTGCGGCGAAGCCAGCACGTTTTCGATGAGTTGGTCCGGCAATGCGATTCCGGTGACCAGCACGTAGGGGACACCATACGCGTTCGCAGCCCGCGCGACATCGCGAGGGCCCGGATTTTTGGCGGATTTCCAGTCGGGGAGCAGCCATCGGCACAAGACACTGTGGTTTCCCACCAACACTGTCGTTTGCGGCAACACCAAGTCCCGAAAGGCGTCGAGGTACAGGTCGATTTGTACCTCGCACCACCAAGAGAGGTCAGGCATATAGGCGATCAGTGGGATGTCGGCGTAGTCGGAAGCGATTTCGGCGATCACACTGACGTTCTCGAAGGACCCGACAAAGCCGACTTTGATGACTTGCGCGGTGACGTCCTCCAACACGGCGCGCGCCTGTTCAGCCACAGCATCTTCGTCAAATGCATAGTGGTCAACGATCTCCGCAGTGTCTCTGACATAGGTGCCGGTGACGATGGGCAGCGCATGGGCGCCTACTGATGCAATCGCGTTGATGTCGGCGGCCAGTCCGCCCGCACCGCTGGGGTCATTGGCATTGAAGACGAGCAAGCAGGGCGTCCGTGCCGACTCGGGTTCGTCCCCGGACTCGGGGGGTTCAGGCAAGGGAGACATTGGGCGAGCCTGACGATGTCATCAGGCAGAATGCTGTTGGTTCTGGCGCGTGATGCGCGAATCGCTGGGGCTGGCTCTATACAATATTTGCATTCTATTCGAAGGCCCCTTAAGCTGTGAGTGACTCTAAAACCTGGATGTGTCTGATTTGTGGCTGGATCTACGACGAGGCTCTGGGCGCACCCGATGACGGCATCGCACCAGGAACGCGATGGGCCGACGTTCCCATGAACTGGACATGTCCCGAGTGTGGTGCCCGCAAAGAGGACTTCGAAATGGTTCAAATCTGAGTTCAACGCGTGCGGGTGGCGAGCGCCACGTATCGAATCCGAGAATCTTCAATTCAGGAGCGCAGTCTTGTGACAACAACCGGAGCGGCTTTCAAAGTCCTGGTGATTGACGACAGCAACACAATCCGGCGCAGCGCCGAGATATTCCTGAAACAAGGCGGGCATGAAGTGTTGCTGGCCGAGGATGGTTTTGATGCCCTGGCCAAGGTCAACGATTTCCAGCCACACCTGATCTTTTGTGACATCCTGATGCCGCGCCTTGACGGCTACCAGACCTGCGCGATCATCAAGCGCAACCCGAAGTTTGCGCAAGTTCCGATTGTGATGCTGTCGTCAAAGGATGGCGTGTTTGACAAAGCCCGCGGTCGCATGGTGGGGGCGCAAGACTACCTCACCAAGCCGTTCACCAAGGACCAGTTGCTGCAGGCAGTGGGTCAAATTGGCACGACTGAAACGGGGGTGTCGTGATGCCCATCCAGAAAGTGTTGATTGTTGACGACTCGCGCACCGAGCTGATGTTTTTGACCGATCTGCTGCAGAAGAACAACATGTCCGTGCGAACCGCTCAAAACGCGGAAGAAGCATTCAAGCGGTTGGCGGAAGAAAAGCCGGACCTGATCCTCATGGATGTCGTCATGCCTGGCCAAAATGGCTACCAGCTGACACGTTCCATCAGCCGGATGCCCGAATACAGTGGCATTCCGATCATCATGTGCACAAGCAAGAACCTGGAGACGGACCGCGTTTGGGGTCTGCGTCAGGGCGCGCGCGACTATGTGACCAAACCCGTGGACCCCGGCGAGTTGATGGCCAAGATCCAGGCCCTCGGCTGATTGGCCTGACCGACCATGGCCAACCGCGAAGCAATCAGGGAACTCCAGGCGCGACTCGCGAGCCGCCTGCAGGCAGCCCGGGACGAAGGCCTTTCGGTTTCGTGGCTCGCTATTCGGTCTGGTGGCTCCAATTACCTGTTGCCGCTCGCGCAGTCCGGGGAAATTTTCCCCGTCGCCAGCGTGCAGCCGGTGCCGTACGCCCGACCCTGGTTTCGCGGGGTCGTCAATTTGCGCGGCGGTTTGTATGGCGTGGTGGACCTGGCGAGTTTTGTCGCAGGCGATCTACCGACTTCAGGGCCGGCTCCCGCCGCAGTGGCCGAGGCAGTGGTTGTCACGCTCAATCACGCGCTCAACGTCAATTGCGCCTTGCTGGTGGGTGCCCTTGCCGGCCTTCGACAGCCCGGCAGTTTTGTGGCCGCGCGCGCGCCTGCACCGGATCTACCGCCTTATTTTGGTAATCAATTTACGGATGCCGCAGGAGAATCCTGGCAGGAAATCAATCTTCAGACACTTGCCCAGATTCCCCGGTTTTTGAATATCACTGCTTCAGTTACGTAAGGCCCCACCATGTCCGTAGACCGGCTCAAGCGTTTTTTTTCGAAAACGATACTGGATTCCGACCACAGTTCGCGGCTCAGCCAACACGACACCCCCGTCGAGCCAGGGGTTGAGACGGCCTTGTCGCCCACGGCGGGAGCTCCGCTGCAGGACCAGGGTGCGACGCTTGCGGTGCCTGAGCCGTCAGGCCAGGTCACGCTGCCGGTGCTGGGCCAGCGCCCGGTGGCCCAGCACCAACAGATACTGCTGACTGGCCTGGCCGTCTCGTTGATACTGCTGGCGGCCGTGGCAGCGTTTGCCTTGAAGCTTTCCAACCAGGTGGGCGAGCAAAGGGGCGCAATCGGGCAATCGCTGATGCAATCGCAGCGGCTTGCCAAGTCTGTCTCCCAGGCTGTGTTGGGCAACGTCCAGG
>JAYVRP010001064.1:0-3037 GCA_043776215.1 Rhodoferax sp.
TCCTCGGCGCCCCAGAGATCGCCCCCGCCGGCCACCGCCTGCCGCGACGCTGGGTCTTTGGTGTTCGGTGCCTTTGAACCTCCGAACACCAGAAGCGCACCTGCAAAGGCGCGTGGGGACAGGCCGCGGCGCGCCTCAGTTGCGGCGAGGAGGCGAGCCCCGGACACAAACAGTCCAGTGGACTGTTTGTGCCTGGCGAGCGGTAGGGTCACTGGCCCGGAGCGGCCTGCAAGGCCAGGGTTTGCGGCCCAGCGCGCAGGGCGGTTCGTCATCATTCTCGTCGCGGCTGTTTGAGCGCAGCGCCCGCAGGGCGCGCAGCGAGTTCCGCGACGGGCCGCGAGTCCGAGCACCGCAGGGAAGTCGGCGCGTTCAGCGCCCGACCGCGCCAGTGAAGCGCTGCGACCGGCCCCCACAGGCCTTTGCCGCCCCCCTCGCAAACATGCCCGAGGCGCCTGGCGATGGATCGCATCCCGGCGTCAGGTGGGTGAAAACCCGGATGGAACCCGTGCCTCCCCCCGGCTATAGTGGCCGATCACACGCTGCGCAGCCGACCCGGCTCGCAGAGCAGATTGCATTCCCTCCTGGAGACACGATGAAACTCGCCCGACTGGCCTTTGGCCTGACCCTTGCCCTTGGCTTCCTGGCTTCGGCCGCGGCCCAGACCACGATGCGTATCAGCATCTCGGTGGCCCAGAACTCACACCAGGGCGTGGGTATCGACGTATTTGCCTCTGAAGTCGAAAAGCGCACCGCCGGCCGCTACAAGATTCAGACCTTCTACTCGGGGTCACTGGGTGGCGAACGTGAATCGATCGAGGCCGTGCAACTCGGCACGCAGGAACTCACCCTGACCTCGACCGGCCCGGTGCCCAATTTCGTACCCGAGACCAAGATCCTCGACATCCCGTTTCTGTTCAGCAGCAAGGCCCACGCACAGGCCGTGCTCGATGGCCCCATCGGCCAGGACATGCTCAACAAGTTCGATGCAAAAGGTTTCAAGGCCCTGGCCTGGGCCGAGAACGGTGTGCGCCACATGACCAACAGCAAACGCGCGGTCAACGGGCCGGACGACCTCAAGGGCCTGAAGATGCGCACCATGGAAAACCCGGTGCACGTGGCCGCTTACAAGGGCTTTGGCATCGTGCCCACACCCATGGCTTTCCCGGAAGTGTTCACGGCCCTGCAACAGGGCACCGTCGACGGTCAGGAAAACCCGCTGTCGGTCATCATGGCGGCCAAGTTCGACCAGGTGCAAAAATACCTCACACTGACCGGCCACGTGTACTCGCCGTGTGTGTTCCTGATGAACAAGGCGGCTTTCGACAAACTCAGCGCGGCGGACAAAACCGCCTTCCTTGAAGCCGCCAAGGTGGCGGCCAAAGCCAACCGGGCACGTGTGGCGGAAGATGACGCCAAGGGCGTCTCCGAGTTGCGCAGCAAGGGCATGAACGTGATCGAGAACGTCGACAAGGCCAAGTTTGTGGCTGCATTGGCGCCGGTCTACGTCGAGTTCGACAAGCAGTTCGGCAAGGCCGAGATCGACAAGATCCGCAACTACAGATAAGCACGGCCACGCTTTGCAGCACGACGCCCGGCTCCGATCGGGCGTTTTTTTGACTCCCGCACCACGTTTGGACCCCCACCCATGAAGCAGTTGTTCCTGTCGGTGGAGCGCTGGACCACTGGTTTCTCGATGGCCATCGCCTGCGCCATGATGGCTATCGCGTCCAGCCTTGGCATGTTCCAGATCATCACGCGATTCGTGCTCGAGCGCCCGGCCGAGTGGACCGAGGTGTTGATCCGCTTTTCACTCATCTGGATGGTCTTCATGGGCATTCCGATGGCGTTTCGCCAGGGCGCGATGGTGAGCGTGGACGTGTTGTACCGCTGGAGCCCGCCCCGCCTCAAACGTGTGCTGGACTGGGTGGTGTGTGGTGCCGCGCTGGTACTGATCCTGGTGGTGATCTGGTGGGGCTGGGACTACGCCAACCGGGGCAAGGTCCAGACCGTCACCGGCCTGGAGGAGGTGTCGATGTTCTGGGCCTACCTGGCGATGCCGGTGGGTGGCGTGTTCAGCATCCTGGGCATCCTGGGCAACCTGATCGATCCGCAGCGGCTGGAACTGGAGACTGCGCAATGACCGCCGCGATGTTGACGACGATGGTGTTGTGTTTTGCACTCACCGTATCGGTCGCCGTGTCGATCGGCCTGGCGGCCATCATGGGAATCCAGATCTCGAACATCAACATGTTGATCTCGGTGAAGGAAATGTTCTCCTCGATCAACAAGTTCCCGCTGGCGGCGATCCCCTTCTTCATCCTGGCTGGCAACGTCATGGAGACCGGCGGTATTTCGCGCCGGCTGGTCGAGTTTGCCAAGAGCATCGTCGGCGGCGTACAGGGCGGCCTGCCCATGACCTGCGTGTTGACCTGCATGATCTTCGCCGCAGTGTCTGGCTCGTCGGTGGCCACGACCTTCGCCATTGGCGCGATCCTGATTCCGGCGCTCATCAAGCACGGTTACCCCACCGGCTACGCCGCAGCATTGCAGGCGACCAGCGCCGAACTCGGCGTCATCATTCCGCCGTCGATTCCGATGATCCTGTATGGCGTGAGCGCGGAGGTGTCGATCGGTGAACTGTTCATCGCCGGCTTCGGGCCGGGGCTGCTGATCGGCTGCGCCTTGATGGTGTTCGTGTACTTCTATTGCAAGTTCAAGGGCTGGGGCAAAAGCGACGGCGACGGGCGTCTGAGCTTCGGCAAGGCGGCATGGCAGGCAGGCTGGGCGCTCATGATGCCGGTCATCATCCTGGGGGGTATCTACGGCGGCATCTTCACCCCGACCGAGGCGTCAGCCGTGGCGGTCTTTTATGCGCTGGTGGTGGGCATGCTGATCTACCGCGAGATCCGCATCGTCGACCTGCTGCCGATCCTGCGCAAATCGGTGATGTCGTCAGCGGTCATCATGTTCATCATTGCCAACGCGGGGCTGTTCGCCTTCCTGATCACACGCGCCGGTGTGCCCGATGCCATTGGCC
>JAYVRP010001065.1:0-10293 GCA_043776215.1 Rhodoferax sp.
TGATCACCGGCCCCCGGCAGGTAGGCAAGACGACTTTGGCGCGCGCGTTGGGTGATCGGTTCAGCAACCCGTTGTACCTGAACTACGACCAGCTCGCAGACCGTTTGCGCATCCAGAACTCAGATTGGCCAACCACGCACGGCTATGTCGTCCTGGATGAGCTTCACGCCATGCCCGATTGGAAGGCTTACCTCAAGGGGCTGTTCGACACCAAACCCGCAACCCAAGCGCTATTGGTGACCGGCAGTGCCCGGCTCGACACTTTCCGGCAGGCTGGCGAGTCCTTGGCCGGCCGCTATTTCCGCTGGCGCCTGCATCCATTTTCAGTACGTGAATTCTTGCCACAGGTGGCCAACCCGGATCAGGCTCTGGAGACGCTGATGCGTTTTGGCGGATTCCCCGAGCCCCTGTTCGACGGCACCACGAGCGGCCGCCGTCGCTGGCAAAACCAGTACTTCACCGACCTGGTGCGCGAAGACGTGCTGGAATTCAGCCGCATCCACGAAGTGCGCGCGATGCGGCAACTCGTGGAACTGCTGCGCAGCCGCACCGGCAGCCCGCTTTCGTTCGACTCACTCGGGCGGGACCTGGGTATTTCCGCCAAGACAGTGCGCAGTTACGTGCAGATCCTGGAGGCCCTGCATATCGTTTTTCTGGTCACGCCATTCCACCGCAACGTCGCGCGCGCGCTGGCCAAGGCGCCCAAGCTGTACTTCTACGACTGGGCGTATCTGGACGACTCGCCAGCGGACGCCACCACCTCCGGTGCGCGCTTTGAAAACCTGGTCGCCTGCCACTTGCTGAAACACGCGCAGTTTCTGAACGACAGCGAAGGCACGCTCCTGAAGCTGCACTACCTCAAGACCACCAGTGGCAAGGAAATCGACTTTGTGTTGGTCAACGAAAAAGGGGACCCCACCCATTTCATCGAAGTCGAGCGGGGCGATGCCAAGCCCGGCTACGCCATCCGCGAAATGCACCATGCCCACCCGCAGGCGACGTCCGTGCAGCTGGTGATGCGAACGCCGCACGCCTTCGACGCGCAGGGTGTGCAGGTGCGGCCGGCCGCGCAATGGCTGGCCGAATTGGCGGCCTGACGTTGCGTGAGCGAAACCGCTACGCCTTCAGCCGCGTCTCCACCAGCCGCGCGAAGAACGCCGCACCCAGCGGCAATGCATCGTCGTTGAAGTCGTAGCCGGGGTTGTGCACTTCGCACCCGGCCTCACCCGGGCCATTGCCGATGTTGATGTAGCAGCCCGGTACCTGCTCGAGCATGGCCGAGAAATCCTCCGAGCCCATCAGCAGGTCGGGGTTGCGGTTGACCTTGTCCTGGCCCACCAGCTCGGCGCAGATCTGCGCGGCGAAATCGGCCTGCGCCGGGTTGTTGATGGTGGGCGCGAACTGTGTCCGGAAATCGACCTCGGCGCTGGCCCCGAAGGACTCGGCCGTTCCCTTGACGATGCGCCGCATCGAGGCCTCGAGCCGCGCCATCACCTCGGGCGCGAACGCGCGGGCGGTGCCGCCGAGGTGGGCGGTCTGCGGAATCACGTTGTAGGCATCGCCCGCATGGATCATGGTGACCGACACCACGGCGGTATCGACCGGCCGCACGTTGCGCGACACGATGGCCTGCAGGGCGACCGCCATCTGCGCGGCGACCAGGGCCGAATCGACGCCGGTCTCGGGCCGCGCGCCATGCGCGCCCTTGCCGGTGATACGAATATCGAAAAACGCGCCGCCGGCCATCATCGGCCCGGATTTGACGTCGAACCTTCCCACCGGCAGACTTGGGCGGTTGTGCATGCCGAAGATCGACTGGCACGGAAACTTCTCGAACAGGCCGTCATCGACCATCGCCTTCGCGCCACCGATCCCCTCTTCGGCTGGCTGGAAGATGAAGTGCACCGTTCCATCGAAACTGCGCGTCGCGGCCAGGTACTTCGCCGCGCCGAGCAGCATTGTGGTGTGGCCATCGTGCCCGCAGGCGTGCATCACGCCGGCATGGGTTGATCGGTGCGCGAAGGTGTTCGCCTCCTGGATCGGCAGTGCGTCCATGTCGGCGCGCAGCCCGACGCTGCGCGGGCTATTGCCAACACGCAGCGTTCCGACGACGCCGGTCTTGCCGAGGCCGCGGTGCACCTCGATGCCAAACGCCTCGAGCTTTGCGGCCACCAGGTCGGCGGTGCGCGTCTCCTGGAAGCCGAGCTCGGGATGCGCGTGGATGTCGCGCCTCCAGGTAGTCATTTCCTGGTGGAAGGCGGCGATCTGGCCTCTGGCTGTCATATGCGGGGCTCCGGTGGGTGAATCGAAGGTGCCGGTCAAAGTTCTCGCAGGAACGGCGCCACCAGATACGGCGCGACGGACTGCACCACCGCGACGTCCGGGTCCGCATAATGCCCCTCCACATCCAGCAGGTTGATCGTCCCCAGCACCTTTCCCATCGCCACCAACGGCACATTGATCGCGCTGGCCAAGCCCAGGCTGGCGATCAGCGCATGGTCCGGGAAGGCCCAGCGAATGCCCTCGGCATCGCGCGCCAGGTAACACTGCTGGCGCTCCAGCACCAGGTCGCCCCAGGGGGTCGGGCCCATGCGCTTGTGACCGTCCAGGGGGTAGGCCTGCGGGTTGGTGGAATACACCCGGCGCACCTGCTCGCCGTCGGGCGTGCGCACCAGCAACGTGAACAGGCCAAAGCCCAGGCGCTCGGCGAGCACCTTTCCGGCGGCCTGGTAGACATCGGCTGGGCGGGTGGCAGACGCCAGCGCCGCTCCCAGGGTTCGGTGGTCTTCGGTGGTCAATGCGCGCATGGTGGACTCCCTTGTTTGGTCATGGCCGCGGTACGGCCTTCTGGTTACGTTCCGGCAGCAGGCCCTGGGGCCGCAGGCGCATCAGCACGATCAACACCACGGCGATCGTGATCTCGCGCAGCGCAGCACCCTGCAGCGGCGAGATGCCCTCGACCCGCTCGCTGGTAAAACGCGTCAGTTCGAGGAAGATCACCAGCACATAGGCGCCCAGCACGGCGCCCGCCGGCCGGCCGTTGCCCCCCAGGGTCACGGCCAGGAAGATGTAGATCGTGATCAGCGGCTGGAACATGTCGGGCGCGACGTAGGAACCGAAGTGGCCGAACAGCGCGCCCGCCAGGCCGGCCATGGCGGTCGACATGGCAAAGGCCTGGGCCTTGAGCCGGGTCACCGGCTTGCCCGCCACTGCCGCCACCAGCTGGTCGTCGCGCACCGCCCGCAGGGCGCGCCCCCAGGGCGATGCCGCCAGCCGCCCGACCGCGACAAAGCAGGCCAGCGCCGCCAGGCTCACGAAGCCCAGCCAGCCCATGGCATAGGTCATGCCACTGGCGCGCGACAGTCCGCCGCCGATGCCGGAGATGCCGTCGGAGCCGCCAGTCAGCGCGATCTCGTTGTTGGCCACGATGCGCAGCACCTCGGAGAACCCGAGCGTGATGATGGCCAG
This sequence comes from Rhodoferax sp., assembly GCA_043776215.1. Classification (GTDB taxonomy): domain Bacteria; phylum Pseudomonadota; class Gammaproteobacteria; order Burkholderiales; family Burkholderiaceae_C; genus CAISIP01. The sequence goes on from JAYVRP010001065.1 coordinate 3,469, forward strand.
GTAGTCGTCGCGCAGGCGCAGGGTCGAAAAGGTCACCACCAGCCCCGCCAGCGACGCCGCAAGCATGGCCAGCAGGATGCCCAGCGGCAGGGGCAGGCCACCCCATTTGGTGGCCATCGCCGAGGCGTAGGCACCAATGGCGAAGAAGCCCGCCAGGCCCAGGTTCACGATGCCGCCCATGCCCCACGACAACATGAGGCTTTGGGCCAGCACCGCGTAGATGCCGGCGATGGTGAGAACGAAGATCGCGTAGTTGAGCATCAGGAGCCTTCCGCACGGCGCACGAACAGGCCGGACGGGCGCCACGACAGCACCAGCAGGATCACCAGGAAACCGACCGGCGTGCGGTAGGCCGGCGAGATCGCGAACACCGTGAGCTCCTCGACGATGCCGATCACCATGGCGCCCGCCACCGCGCCCGGTATCGACCCCAGACCCCCGAGCACCGAGGCAGCAAATATGGACAGCATCAGGCGCGTGCCGGTCATCGGGTCGATCGACGTATCGAGCCCGAGCAGCATGCCGCCCACGCCTGCCAGGCCGCTGCCCATGGCCACGGTGATCATCGCCACGCGGTTCGGCAGGATACCGCGCAGGCGCGCCAGATCAGGGTTGTCGGCCACCGCCCGCATCGAGCGTCCGGTGTTGCTCAGGCGCAGGAATGCCCATACCGCGAGCATCACCGCCAGCGCCAGCGCCATGTTCTTGATCTGCTGCGGACCCATGCGCAGCGTGCCCCATGTCATGTCGCGCAGCAGCGGCAGATCAAAGCCGCGCAAGTCATTGCCGAAACCGAAGCGCAGCAGGTTCTCGAGCAGGAAACTCAGGGCCAGCGAGGCCACGGCCATCATCAATGTGCCGGATTTCTCCAGTGGCCGGATCGCGACCCACTCGGCGAGCATGCCCACCAGGGCTGCGACGGCAAAGGCGACCGGCAGTGCCGCCTCCGCTGGCCATCCTCCATAGTGGTTGGCGGCCCAGCCCGCGTAGGCGCCGAAGGACGCCAATGCGCCGACCGCGAAGCTGGGATAACGCAGCACCGCGAAGATGGCGCTGAAACCCATGGCAGGAAGGGTCAGGATCGAGCCCGCGACCAGTCCGTTGATGAGCGCCTGAATCAGCCCTTGCACGACAGCCGGCTCAGGCCACCTTCAGCAGTGCCAGCTTGCCACTCTTCACCTGCTCGTAGCGGAACTTGCTGTCGCTGATGTCGCCGATCTCGGTGAAGTCGCACGGGCCGGACGCCCCCACGTAGTCGATCTTCTTGCCGGCCGCCAGCAACTTCAGGCCGGCCAGGGCGGACTCGACCTTGTCGCCGCCGCCTTGCGCCACGCTGCGGATGCTCGCCTTGATGGCCTCGCCGCTGCTGCCTTTGGCCGCCGCCATGGCGAGCACGATCAGACTGACATGGTCATAAATCTGGCAGCTATAGGGGTCCGGGCTCGCAGACTTGGTGATTTCAGCCACGCGCTTGTAAGCGGCCGAGCCATCATCGGACGAAGGCGACAGCGTGAAGATGCCTTCGGACACTTCACCCGGCAGGGCCTCGATGAGCTTCTGGTTGACGGAGTAACCGAAGCCCAGCATCTTGCCTTTGTAGTTGGCGCGGAACAGGTCCTTGAGCAGCACCGTGGTGTCGGGTGTGTAACCGCCGAGCACGATCATGTCCGGGTTGCCGCGCAAGGCGGTGTCGACCTCGGTGCGCAGCGAAGGCTTCTTGTCGTCGTAGATCAGCGAGTCGATCTTGCCGCCGCCCTTCTCGACCGCCGCCTTCATGCTGGCGAGCTGGCTTTGCGCAAACGGCGTCTGCGGCGTCAGGAAGAACACGCGACGCGCCCCCTGCTCGATTGCGAACTCGCCGAACTTGCGGCCCTGCAGCGTGGTGTTGGGCTGCGTGCGCACCAGGTAGCCCAGGTGCGGCAAGGCGGTGATCGAGTCTGCGCCCGAAACGGTGGAAAGGAAGGTCTTGGACTCCCAGCACAGCGGCGCCACCGCCGTGGTGACCGCCGAGGCCCAGGTGCCCATGATGGCCGACACCTTGTCCACGTCGATCAGCTTGCGTGCCGCGCGCACACCGGCCTCGGGGTTGGTCTGGTCGTCCTCGGACACCAGCTGCAGTTGCCGCCCCAGCACACCGCCGGCCGCGTTGACCTCGTCGATCACCGCCTTGACCGTGGCCACCATGGCCGGGCCGTAGGGGCCGCCGGCGCCCGTCAGCGGCGTGAGTGTGCCGAGCTTGATCGGACCGGTCTGGGCGCTGGCCCAGGGCGACATGGCCATACCGGCGCCCAGAGCGAGACCACGGGTCAGCAAGAGGCGGCGTTGGAGGGATGTGGACATGGGGGTTTTCCTTTCAGGTGGGTCGATCAAGGCAGTGGAGGACATGACACAACGGCGGCCACACGGCCACCCAGAAAAAGGGCACGGATCTGCGGATCGGCGGCCAGCGCCGAGGCAGCCCCTTCGACATGGTTGCGCCCGTCCACCAGCACATAGGCGCGGTCGGACACCTGCAGGGCGTCGAGCGCATTCTGCTCGACCATCAGCACGGCCATGCCGCTGTCGCGGATCTGGCGGACCAGCGCAAAAAGATCGTCGGCCACCTGCGGGCTCAGGCCAGCGGTCGGCTCATCGAGCAGCAATACCCTTGGCTGGGCCATCAGCGCCTGCCCGATCGCGAGCAACTGGCGCTGCCCGCCTGACAACATGCGCCCCATGGCCTTGCGCCGTTGACCGAGCAGCGGCAGGCGTTCCATCACCTCGCGCATGCGCGCATGGGCCAGGCCCAGTTGCAGGAAGCTGCCCATGGTCAGGTTCTCCTCGACCGACAACTCGCCGAAGATGTTGCGTTCCTGCGGCACGAATACCATGCCCGCCTGCACCAAGGCGCGTGGCGTCAGGCCGGCCACGGCGGCGCCGTCCAGTTGCACCTGGCCGGCCGAGACCTTGAGCAACCCGGTGAGCAGCTTGAGCACGGTGGACTTGCCAGCGCCGTTGGGGCCGATGATGGTGACGAGTTCGCCACCCGCCACCTGCAGCGACACGCCCTTGACCACATGGTCGGAAGCGCCATACCCACCCACCAAGCCCTGCACCGTCAGTGTGGTCATGGAGAGACCTGCGCGCGGCGCGCTGCGGTATTCGCCTTGGGCGCGGCCCGGCGGCTCATAGAGAAACCTTCGCGCGGCGCGCTGCGGTATTCGCCTTGGGAGCGGCCCGGCGGCTCATCGGCGGACCCCGAAATACGCGTCCTGCACCGCCGGGTTGCTGCGCACCTCGTCGAAGCTGCCCTCGGCCAGGGTCTGCCCCAGAGCCATCACGATCACGTGCTCGGAAATCCGTCCGATCAGCGCCATGTCGTGCTCGATGATCAGCACCGTCACTCCGTCGCGCACGATCGCCTGCAGGTGGTCGCCGATGGACTCGGCCAGCGTCGGGTTCACGCCGGCGGCTGGCTCGTCGAAAAGAATCATGCGCGGCCGCGCCATCAAGGCCCGGCCAATCTCGAGCAACTTTTTTTGGCCCCCGGACAGCGCCGTCACGCGGTTGTCGATCACGTGCTCGAGCTTGAGCTGGCGCGCGATGCCCCAGGCGCGCTCGGCCAGCTCCGCTTCGCGCTCGCGCGCGGCCCGGCTGCCAAGCAAGGCCTTCCAGAAACGTTCGCCCGGCTGCTGCTGGCCGTACAACATCAGGTGCTCGAACACCGTGAGCATCGGAAAACCCCGTGCAATCTGGAATGTCCGCACCAAACCAAATGCCGTGATCTGCTCCGGCGCCAGCGCCTCCAGAGAATGCCCGTCAAAGCGCACCGACCCGGCTTGTGCCCGCAGCAGCCCGGACACGGCGTTGAACAAGGTGGTCTTGCCGGCGCCATTGGGGCCGATCAGGCTGCTGAGCTTGCCTGCAGGCACTGCAAAACTGACGCCATCGAGCGCTTTCAGGCCGCCGAAAGCGAGGTGCAGCCCGTCGACCTGCAACAGGTGACGGTCTGGTGGACCCGCCCTCCCGGTGACAACGGTGCCAGCGCTGACCACGGCATCGGTCACAGCGCGTCCAGTCGCCCGAATTCGACCTGGCCGGCCTTCATCACGATCGCGATACCCTCGCCCTGCCCGGCCAGGCAGGCCGGATCCGCCAGCGGATTGCCGTCCACGACCAGCAGGTCGGCAATGGCGCCGCTTTGCAAGCGCCCGAGCTTGCCCTCCATGCCCAGCACTTCGGCTGCCGTGGTGGTGGCACTTGCGATCACCTCGGACATGCCCAGCACCTGGGCCCGGATACGGAACTCCTCGCTTTGCAAGCGGTGCGACTCGCCAAGCAGGTCGGTACCAAAACCGATCTTCACGCCCGCATTCTTGAGGATCTCCAGCGCATGCAGGCCCGCGTCCTTGACCGCCGCGATCTTGACCACGCTCTCGGGCGGCAGGCCATACCTTGCGCCCTCGGAAGCCAGTGCCTCATAGGTGACGAGCGTCGGCACTGCGTAGGCGTGGTGCGCCGCCATCACCGCAGCGGCGGAGGCGTCGATCAGGTTGGCGTGCTCGATGGTACGCACACCACAGCGCACGGCCCTTTCGATGGCAGCGGGCGTATAGGCATGGGCCATGACGTACGTTCCGCGCCCACGCGCCTCCTCGGTCACGGCGCGGATTTCATCCTCGGAGTAACCAAAGGCACCGACCGGGTCGGTCGGCGAGGCCACGCCGCCGGAGGCCATGATCTTGATCTGGTCCGCGCCCATCTGGAACTCTTCGCGCACTGCACGGCGCAGTGCGTCCACGCCGTCCACCACACGCGCGATAGCGCCCACCCGCACGCAACAGGCGCAGTGCATGCCGCTGGCGATGAAGTCGCTTTGCGCGTTCATGTCGCCGTGACCACCGGTCTGGCTCAAGGCCCGCCCAGCCACGAACAATCTGGGGCCTTGCGTGAGGCCCGATTCGATCGCCTGCTTCAGTGGCAGGCCGGCGCCGCCAGCATCGCGCACGCTCGTGAATCCACGGCGCAACATGCCCTTCAGGATGGGAATGGCGCGCAGGGTCACGAACACATTGGGTTGGTGCACCTGCGCCGCCAGGTTGAGCTGCGCCGCCATCACATGCACATGAAGATCGATCAGGCCCGGCATGAGCGTCTTGCCGTGCAGGTCGACGGTGGTAGCCGACGGCGCGTGTATCGAGCGGTCCGACACCTCGCGCACCACACCCCCCTCCACCAGCAGCTGCATTCCTTCCAGCAGTTCCGCCTGCAGCGGATCCAGCAAGCGAGCGTTCACAAACAAAAAGCTTCCCATGCCATGACCTATTCAGTTGCATGCCAGTGGACCCGCAAACGCTGACGGCGTCTAACGGATTGTGCAAATGGCAGATATCATTTCCGTAAATGATGCAGGCCGGCCGATGAGAAGCAATGTTTTCGACACCATGGACCTGAACCTGTTGCGGGTTTTTGCCATGCTGATGCTCGAGGGCAACGTCACGCGTGCGGCGGAAAAGCTCTGCCTCACACAGTCGGCCGTGAGCAACGCGCTCAAACGCCTTCGCCACACCTTCGACGACGCACTGTTTGAGCGTACCGTCTATGGCATCACCCCTACAGCGGTGGCGCGTGACTTGTGGCAGCGCTTGGCACCGCACTACCGTGCGATCGGCCAGGAACTCAACCCCGAAGCGATCGATCCGGCACATTTCCAGGGCACATTCACGATTGCCATGTCGGACTACACCAGCGCCCGTGTCATACCGAAGCTGGGTCGGTACCTGCAGGACCACGCCCCGGGCGTGCGCATCGATGCGGCCCCGTACAGCGTGCTCAACATGTTGCAGCACCTGGAGCGCGAAGGCGCCGATCTGGCACTGGGCACCAACCTGGACGACACCCGCCAGGCCAAGGAACTGCGGACCCACGCCCTGTGGCCTATCGCATCGAGCTGCTTCATGCGCCGCGGCCATCCCCTGGCGCGCGGGGCACTCACACTCACGCGCTTTCTGGAGGCGCGCCATGTGGACGTTTTGCTGCCGGGGATGACCTCGACCATCTACGACTCGCTGCTGTCCGAGCACGGGCACACACGCAATCTGGTGATCACGCTGAACCAGTACAACCACGTGTTGTCACTGATTGCCGGCTCCGACTACATCGGTGTTCTGCCCAGCTCCTTGCTCGACCTGTGCCCGGAACGCGGCAAGTTGCAGAAGCGCGAACCGCCGATCCCGCTCGCGGTGCGTTCGCTGGTCATGACCTGGCACCAGCGCCATGACACCCGTCCATCACACGCCTGGTTGCGCAGCGCGATTTCGGAACTTTTCACCTCCACGGAATCCACGTTTCCACTGGGCACCGAAGTCCGGTAGATTCCGAGTCCACCATGCAGTTCAATTCCGCCCTGCGCACACTGATCGAGAAGAACCTGCGCTCGCTTGATCTGCAGGTCGCGCTGCCTGGCGCGCATCACGCGGCGGCCGTAGCGGTAGCGATAACAGAGGAAGGCTGGGGTGCCAATCTCCCCGGGTTTCACAAGCCGGCGGCATGGAGCACCCTGGCCGCCCTGATCCTGACCCGGCGCGCGCTCGCGATGGGCAAGCATCCCGGCCAGTGGGCCTTGCCAGGTGGACGCATCGATGCCGGTGAGACGCCCGAGCAGGCGGCATTGCGCGAACTGTCAGAGGAAGTGGGCCTTAGGCTCGACATCAGTGCCGTGCTGGGGCGGCTGGACGACTTCGTCACCCACTCCGGATTCGTCATCACGCCCGTGGTGGTCTGGGCAGGAGAGGCCCGCTCGTTGAAGGCCAATCCCCACGAGGTGGCCAGCATTCACCGCATCCC
>JAYVRP010001066.1:0-10277 GCA_043776215.1 Rhodoferax sp.
GCCGGTCTCTACGATACAAAAACTGGCAGCGTAGTCGGTTTCATCTGTCACGCTCACGTGCGCGCGAAGACCCTGCGTGTCAAACCATTGCTTCAATTCCCCGTGCAAGACGATGCAGGGCTTGCCTGCATTGGGATGGCCCGCCGGGACCTTGTCGATCTCGCACAAGCGCCAGGTCATGGGCATGCGCATGCCCAATCCGATGGCCTTGCTGAAAGCTTCCTTGGCGCTGAAACGTGTGGCCAGGTACCGCACACCGCGTTCAGGCCACCGGGCGCTGCGCGCCGTCCAGACGGCCAATTCGCGATCACTGAGAATCTTCCGGACAAACCGTTCACCATGGCGCTCGAGACTTGCACGAATGCGACGGATATCGCAGATGTCAGTGCCGATTCCGTAGATCATCGAGATTCACCACAAGCGGGCTGCAGCAGCCTCGTCGATACATCGCAGATAGTCGGTTACCGTGGCGGCATAACCCAGCTCCAGCGCGTCGGAAATCAGTGCGTGGCCGATGGACACCTCGCTCACCGCCGGCACCGCCTGCAGGAATCCGGTCAGGTTCGAACGGTTCAAATCGTGCCCTGCATTCACACCGAGACCGGCAGCAAGTGCCGCCCGCGCCGTCCGAACGTACCGGTCAAGCTGGCTGGCCTGCTGCGGACCGCCCCAAGCCTGCGCGAAGGGCTCGGTATAGAGCTCGACGCGATCGGCCCCCACATCCCGCGCGCGCGCCATGGCGTCGGGGTCGGGATCCATGAACAAACTTACCCGGACCCCCAATGCCCGCGCCTCCGCCACAAATGGGGCCAGGCGCTGCGCATCCTGCCGCAGGTTCCAGCCGTGGTCACTGGTGAACTGGCTTTCACCGTCCGGCACCAATGTGCATTGATGCGGGCGCAAGGCACGCACAAATTCCATCAAGTTCTGAAAAGGATTGCCTTCAATGTTGAACTCACGATCCGGCCACGCGACCAACACCTTCGAGAGTTCGTACACGTCTTCAGTACGGATATGGCGCTGATCCGGCCGAGGGTGAACCGTGACTCCACTGGCGCCTGCACGCAGGCACAGATCGGCGCCACGAATCAGCGAGGGAATACCCAGCTGGCGCGTGTTGCGCACCAGGGCGACCTTATTGAGATTGACGGACAAGGCTGTCTTGGTCATAGGGATTGGAGATCCACCATCATTTGCCTGGTTCGCAGAGTCGTCACTCCGCAATGGTAATTGAGCAGCGCCCGCAATTGCGGCTTGAGTTCTTGGACGAGGGCTGTACAGGCGTGCAATGTGTCCCCAACACCCGACCGCGCTTCCAGCGCGCTCTGGAGGGACAGCCATTCGTGTCCTGCCAGACTATGGCGGTCGGCATCATTGGCCCGACGCAACCCACCTTCCGAGACCAGGGTGTACCGAACATGCGGCTCCAGCGGCGCCAATGTCATCGTCTGAACGTCGAGCATCGGAAGCAACCCCGTTTCACGCAACAGCAGCAATTCGAAAGCCCGCAATACCGACTGCAACGCTTCAGGGTGCCCGGACGCCATCACCTCGACCACATGGGCGTAGATATCGAACAATGCCGGATGCGGGTCATCACGGGCCAGCAGGGACAAAACCAGCTCATTGAGGTAGTAGCCCGAAAGCAGGGCTTCTCCGCCCGGCATGACATGGCCGCCCATCCATTCCGCACCGCGCAATGTCCGAATCTCGGCGTCGCCTCCAAATGCCAGGTGCAAGGGCTGCATCGGCAACAGGATGGGGCGCAGACTGGAACTGGGGCGCTTGGCGCCCTTCGCCACCAACGCAATCCGACCGTGGTTGCGCGTGAAGACCTCGAGGATCAGGCTGGACTCGCTCCAGTCGTGACGGTGCAGCACATAGGCAGGCTCATCGGAGATTCGTTTCGAAGCCACAGCGGGTTGCAGGGCGCCGTCAGTCGTAGCCGAAGCTGCGCACTCGTGCCTCGTCATCCGCCCAGCCGGAGCGAACCTTGACCCACAGTTCGATGAATACCTTGGCATCCATCAGAGACTCCAGTTCTACCCGAGTCTCGGTGCCGATCCGCTTGATTCGTTCGCCCTTGTCTCCTATCACCATGGCCTTGTGACTGTCGCGCTCCACGATGATCGTCGCGGCAATCCTGAGCAGACGCTTCTGGCCTTTGCGGCCAGCCTCCTCTTCAAATTTGTCAATCACGACTGTGGAGGTATACGGCAACTCGTCACCCGTCAGGCGAAACAGTTTCTCCCGGACCAACTCGCTGGCAAGAAATTTTTCACTTCGATCAGTCAATTCGTCCTGTGCATGGAACCAAGGCTGTTCGGGCAGGTACTTTTCACAAATCGTCAAAAGCCGCAGGACGTCTTTCGAGTTCTTGGCCGACATCGGTACAAACTCGGCAAACGCGTGACGCTGCTGCATATCCTGCAGCCACGGAGCGATGTCCGCCCGATGTTCCACCTGGTCCAGCTTGTTTGCCACCAGCAGTGCAGGAACCTCCTTGCTCAGGAGCTGCAGAACCTTGGCATCGGCCTGATTGAACACCCCTGCCTCGACCACAAACAGCACAAGATCCACGTCCTTGACGACTCCCAGCACCGACTTGTTGAGTGATCGGTTGAGCGCGTTGCCGTGCCGCGTCTGGAAGCCGGGCGTGTCGACAAATACAAACTGGCTCGGCCCGACGGTCCGCATTCCGGTAATCCGGTGGCGCGTTGTTTGCGCCTTACGGGACGTAATACTGATTTTTTGGCCCACCAGTGCATTGAGCAAAGTGGATTTGCCGACATTTGGCTTCCCGACGATGGCAATCAGGCCGCAACGCGTGGAGGCCCCCGAGGTCTCATCTGGCGCCAAGGCGACTCCCGCAGAAACGCTGGCTGGCGGCGCGGGCAGAGTCGTGTCTGCAGGAGGGAGGTGTTTCATGTTGAAGCGTTCTTGCGAAGAGTCTGCAACATCGCTGCTGCCGCCGCCTGTTCCCCTGCACGCCGTGAGCCACCGATGCCACGCTCCGACAGGTTCAACTCGACGATTTCACATTCGACGTCAAAGGATTGTTGATGCGCAGCTCCCAATGTGCCTACAACTCGGTAAAGTGGCAAGCGCAGTTTTCGGCCTTGCAGCCATTCCTGCAATTCAGTTTTCGGGTCCTTGCCAATAGCTGCCATCGTAGGATTGATCTCGACGCCGTTGAATAGTCGGCGCACTAACGCCTGCGCTGCCAAGTACCCACTGTCCAGGTAGACCGCGCCGATTACAGCCTCCAGCGCATCGGCCAGTATGGAGGGACGCTTCTTTCCGCCTGATCGAAGCTCGCCCTCACCAAGCTGTATCACTGCCGGCAAGCCCAGGTCGACGGCCAACAGGTGCAGCGTCTCCTGTTTGACCAGATTGGCGCGAACCCTGGACAGGTCCCCCTCCGGCAACAGGTGCAATTTTTCGTAGAGAAGATCGGCCACCGAAAGATTCAGAACCGCATCGCCCAAAAACTCCAGCCGCTCGTTGTGGTCAGCCGAAAAACTGCGATGTGTCAGGGCTCGCCTGAGATGCGCGCCATTTGCAAAGACGTGCTGCAAGCGCTGCTGCAGCGCCAATAGACCATCATCCACGCTACTTGGATCGCCCGGAATACTTGAGCGTCAGGTAGGCCGGGCCTGTCAGATGGATCTCGCGTTGGTAGGCAAAACTTACCACGATCCTGTCGTTTTCCTTGGTCACCTCCAGGTCGCTTCCCTTGATGGAACTGACGTTGTCTATCGTTGCCGTCTTGTCGAACATGGATCTGACCTCGAGTACGGTGTTGCCAGCACTTGCCTTGTTCACGGCCTTGATGATGGCCTGGTACTCGACAAAGGTCGGGAACACTTGGGCCGCCACAACGCCCGTAACCGCCAGGACGCCGCCCACAAACAGCAAGCCTATGAACGAAATTCCGCGCTGCCTGGATTTCATTACTCTTGTCATCAAATTCCCCCTTGCCGACACATCCAGAATCAATTGAAAGATCCGATCCGCTTGAGATTGCCGAAATTCATCCACACAAAAACGGCTTTTCCGACGATGTTCTTGTCCGGTACGAATCCCCAAAATCGCGAGTCCAGCGAGTTGTCGCGGTTGTCACCCATCATGAAATAGTGACCAGGCGGCACTTTGCATACGACTCCTTCGACACTGTAACGACAATTGTCGCGGAATGGGAAGTCGTCGGCACCCGGAACGAAGGCAGGGCGATCCGCGTCATTGAGCAATCGGTGCGGTTTACCTGACAACTTTTCCTCGAACTGTGGCATGTAGCGCATGGAGTCTTCGTCGAAAAACTCTGGAATAGTTGCAGTTTCAATGACCTTGCCATTGATCGTCAGCCGCTTGTTCAGATAAGCAACTACATCACCCGGCGTTCCTACGACGCGCTTGATGTAATCCAGACTGGGTTTCGGCGGATAACGAAAAACCATGACATCACCGCGTTGCGGCGCCGTGCCGTCTGTCAGTTTGGTATTCACGACAGGCAAGCGCACCCCGTAGTGAAACTTGTTCACCAGAATCAAGTCACCAACCAACAGGGTGGGAATCATCGAACCCGAAGGAATCTTGAACGGCTCGAACAAAAACGAGCGCAACAGGAACACCGCCGCGATGACTGGAAACAGGCCCGCGGTCCAGTCGAGCCACCATGGTTGCATCAGAAGTTGCTGCGCGGCCGGGGCGATGTCGTCGTCCACCTGGCGTACACCCATCTTGTCGAGATCGACCCGTCGCCGCGCGGCGTTCGCCTCCAGCGCGGCTGCCGCACGTTTGCGTTGTGGCAGAAAGTAATACCGCTCTCCCAGCCAAAACAAGCCGGTCACCACGGTCGCCATGAAAAGAAGCAGGGCAAAGTTGCCTTCCAGGCGGCCAAAGTACCAAGCTCCAGCGTACGCGGCAAATGCCGCCAATATCAGTGAGGTGAGAACCGGCATCAGTCGTCCACCTGCAGAATTGCCAGAAATGCCTCTTGGGGCACCTCCACCGAACCGATCTGTTTCATTCTCTTCTTGCCAGCTTTTTGTTTTTCGAGGAGTTTCTTTTTGCGCGAAATATCACCGCCATAACACTTGGCAAGCACGTTCTTTCGCAGGGCTTTGATTGTCTCACGCGCGATGATGTTCGCCCCGATGGCTGCCTGGATGGCGACGTCGTACATCTGCCGCGAAATGATCTCCCGCATCTTGGAGACGACCGCCCTGGCCCGGTATTGTGATTGTGTCCGATGCACGATGATGGACAGGGCGTCCACCTTCTCACCGTTGAGCAGAATGTCAACCTTGACGACGTCGGCCGCCCGGTACTCCTTGAACTCGTAATCCATCGATGCGTAACCACGGCTGACCGACTTGAGCTTGTCGAAGAAATCAAGCACGATTTCCGCCAGCGGCATGTCGTAGGTGAGCATCACCTGGCGCCCGTGGTAGGCCATGTTCAATTGCACACCCCGCTTCTGATTGGCCAGCGTCATGACTCCGCCCACGTATTCCTGCGGCATGTACAGGCGCACGGTGACGATGGGTTCCCGGATCTCTTCAGTGCGGCTCTGGTCAGGCAATTTGGAGGGGTTCTCCACCATGATCACTGCACCATCGGCCTTGACTACCTGGTACACGACGCTGGGTGCGGTCGTGATCAGATCCTGGTCAAACTCGCGCTCCAATCGCTCCTGGACGATCTCCATGTGCAGCAGACCCAGAAACCCGCAGCGAAAGCCAAACCCCAGCGCTTGCGAAACCTCCGGCTCGTAGCGAAGCGATGAGTCGTTGAGCTTGAGCTTTTCGAGGCTGTCTCTCAATCCTTCGTACTGATTGGCCTCGGTCGGGTAGAGCCCGGCAAACACCTGTGGCTGAATTTCCTTGAAGCCGGGCAGGGCTTGCGTGGCAGTGTATGCAGCACCACCAGTGCCAAGCCGGATCAGGGTCACCGTGTCCCCCACCTTGGCAGCCTGCAATTCGCGTATGCCAGCGATGATGTAACCCACCTCGCCAGCCTCCAGTGATTCGCGAGGCTCATTGGCTGGCGTAAATACGCCGAGGCTGTCTGCATGGTACGTGGCACCGGTCGCCATCAGCTTGATGCGGTCTCCCTTGGCAAGCCGCCCATCGACGACACGAACCAGCATGACAACACCGACATAGTTGTCGAACCAACTGTCGATGATCATGGCGCGCAGTGGACCATCGGGGTTTCCCTTGGGGGCCGGGATGCGTGCGACAACGGCCTCTAGAATTTCGTCGATGCCCATGCCAGTTTTGGCCGAACATGCGATCGCATCGGTCGCATCAATACCGATCACGTCTTCGATCTCGCTGCGCGCATTCTCCGGGTCGGCATTCGGCAGATCCATCTTGTTGAGGACCGGAAGAACCTCCACACCAAGATCAAGCGCCGTGTAGCAGTTGGCGACCGTCTGTGCCTCGACACCCTGGCTCGCATCCACGACAAGCAGCGCACCTTCACATGCGGACAGCGACCGGCTCACCTCATACGAGAAATCCACATGCCCTGGCGTGTCGATCAAGTTCAGGTTGTAGACCCGCCCATCGAGCGCCTTGTAATGCAATGCTGCGGTCTGCGCCTTGATGGTTATCCCACGCTCTTTTTCGATGTCCATCGAGTCGAGCACCTGGGCCTCCATATCGCGCGCTTCAAGGCCTCCGCAGCGTTGAATCAGACGGTCAGCCAAGGTCGATTTGCCGTGATCGATATGCGCAATGATTGAGAAGTTTCTGATGTGATCCATCAACGAAAACGCTTAAGTGTTTGAATTAAAAGGTAGCCACAAAGAAAAAAGGGCGCGTCGTAATCGGACGCGCCCTGAACCAACAATCATTGGCAACTGCGATAGTTGGAACTTCATTGTAGGCAAAAAGGCCTGGAAGGACAGTCCCGAATCGCGAATTTCAAGGCGTTGCAAGTCAACAACAGGATTTTTATCCACAACTTATCAACAGATTTCCGAGGCGGGCTATGGACAACATGTGCGTGAGCTGTGGATCCAATCCATCGCACCAGAGTGCATCTCACATCGTGGACTATTGGCCGCGCAATATGCCTGGAAGTTCAGTTAGAGCCTCATCATTCTAACCAGAGGCCCAATCATCCATCTGACATGTTAGTGAGAACAAACAAAATCTCTTGACCTTGCAAGCAAGAAATATTTGTTCGAGTCCTGCCATTTTGGTGCGGAACCGACAAAAGGCCCACACTTTGGTCGGGATAAAACGACCCAGCGACTGCGCTGTGCTTATTGACGCGCAAGTCGGATCACTGCGTATTGCGCCCATTCCCCGCGGCGGAACAACACATTCACTGGCTTGGAGCGATCAATCTTCGCAACCGCTGCATCAAACTCCTTGACGCTCGCGACCTCGACATTGGCAATGGCCACGATCACGTCGCTTTCGCGCAGTCCTGCCCGTGCCGCTGCCTCGGTCGCGGCATCCACCTTGACGCCCCCCTTGAGCTTCAACTCTTTCTTTTGCGCATCGTTCAGTTCGCTGACCGCCAAGCCCAGCATTTGGCCGGCAGCCGAACCCTTTGGCTTCTCCTCACGTTCCGAAGGTTTTTGCACCACCTTCTCGGGCTCCACCTCGGCGATGGTGACCGCCAGGTCTTTGGTTCCACCGCGACGGAACACTGTCAAACTGCTCTTGGTACCGGGCTTGATACTCCCGACCAGCCGCGGCAGATCGCTGTGCTTTTCGATCACCCTGCCGTCAAACCTGACGATGATGTCGCCCGCTTCCACACCGGCCTTGTCCGCCGGCGATCCTGTTTCAACACCTCGCACCAAGGCCCCCGTGGGTTTGCCCATGCCAATCGATTCAGCGACATCTTTGGTAACCTGGTCAATCTGCACGCCGATGCGCCCTCGTGAGACACGCCCTGTCGTGCGAAGCTGCTCGCTCACCCGGACCGCTTCATCCATGGGAATCGCAAACGAGATACCCATGAACCCGCCAGACCGGGAGTAGATCTGGCTGTTGATGCCGACGACTTCACCGCGCATGTTGATCAGCGGCCCGCCAGAGTTGCCAGGGTTGATGGCCACGTCGGTCTGTATGAAGGGCAGGTAGTCGCCCGTATCACGCTGCTTGGCGCTGACAATGCCGGCGGTCACCGTGTTCTTCAAACCAAAAGGTGAGCCAATCGCCATGACCCATTCGCCAACCTTCAAGCGGTTGACATCCCCGACCTTGACAGCCGGCAGACCGGTCGCCTCGATCTTGACAACAGCCACATCCGTGCGTTTGTCAGCGCCAATGATCCTGGCCTTGAACTCTCGGTCATCTGTCAACGTGACCAGCACTTCATCAGCGCCATCAACCACATGTGCGTTCGTCATGATGAAGCCGTCTGTGGTCAGGATGAATCCCGAGCCTACTCCGCGCGGCTGTTCTTCCTCCTGAGGCTGCGGCCGGTTCTGGCGCGGAGCCGCACGCGGTCCATTGGGAATGGGAACTCCAAAACGGCGGAAGAACTCCAGCATTTCTTCATCTGGACCCGTACCCTGGCGAGCCCTGCTTGAGACCTTTTCGAGAGTCCGGATGTTGACAACCGATGGGCCCACTTGTTCCACCAGATCCGTGAAATCCGGCAACGCTCGAGCCTGGCCAAAGGCCGGGCCAGCCGGCGCAAAAGCCACAGACACACCCAGCACAAACGCCGTCAACCAATGGCGCAGACCACATATTTCAACTTGCATCATCTTAGACCTCTCCTGAAAAAAACATTGCACCCACGCCGTCCGCAAACCGGTGTAGGCTCATTCAAACTTCGAGCCATCAGTCCAGACCGTAAGGCTGCGAAGCCAGCGCTATTTCCTGCGCTCAAGACCTTGCGAAAACGCACTCAGCGTCTGAATTGGCGCCTCTCCAACCACTGTCAACCACCACTCAGCGCTCTTGTCCGAGAACCTGCGGGTCAACGTATTCGTAGCCCCGGCAGACGAGACTCCCTCCTGGGTATGGCGGCGCCGATCAAAGGTTTCGACAAACAAAGAGACCGACGCAAGCCCGTCCGAAAATATCCACTGCAGGGTGCCCTCATTGGCAGATACTTCCGACGCGCCGGCGGGACGTTTGTAGCAGCTCATCGGTTTGAAGCCCGCCACCGGGGCCTTCAAAGCCCATCCCTCCGCTGACGCGGTGGTCTTCACCAATTCAGGGCGCTCAACGCGATACCCCGCGGTGTTGTCCATCATTTGAGCGAGCTTGCCCATGCTTACAGGCGCATTAAGTTGCAGCTCGGAAAATGCGACTTGCTCAACCACCTTGCCATCCACGTCCAGCGTTTGGAGCATGACCACCAGCCCGGTCTTCTTCTCACTCCACACCTTGTAACCGAACCTCAGGTTGTCCTTGGGTTGCAGCAAGACGACCTCAGCGTCGAAACCCGCCACCCTCTCGACGCCGATCTGCCGCGCCGAGTAATACTGTGCAATCGACGAGTCGGCCGACTTCAGCAACTCCGGGAACAGGCCCAGGGACTCGCGCCTTTCCACCACGGCTGTCCGCGTATCAGGCAGGAACGTAATGATCTGATCGTTGCGCCGGAACGTTGAACGAGGAACGCCGCTCAGGGACTCGACGCGCTCCATCTGCTGCTCACCATCGCAGATGTGCCAGATCTTGGCACTTGACATGCTCGCACCTGCTGACACAACAAAGGTCCCGATATAAGCACGTTTGCGGGAAGCTTCATGCATTCGGAGCAACCAGTCGGCAATTCCCAATTCGCCGTGTTTTGCATCCGCTCCCGCCACCGGCACCGGTGCAGGCAAATGCAGCGAAGATGGCGGCTGCGCCCTGGCAGCTGGCCCGGCGAAACCTGCGATCCAGGCGAGCACCACAACGCCACGCGATGCCAAAGTCAACCAGTACCGTACGCCCTTCATCACAAGCATCTACCGGGTCGGACCATCGAAAGTGGCATTGCGCAAGAACCCTGCCGGCTTTTGCAAAGCAGAAGTTCCGCCAAACTGCTTGTGAGCCGCCATCAATTCATCGAGTCGCGCATCCCGCAGCATCACCGTCGGAGCCGCCGGTACCGCTGAGCGGCCGTCCCCGCCTGATGTTGGAAGCGCGGAGGCAAGTTGCGGCGTGGCGGCCATGGTGACCATGGCACCTGCTCCTGATTCCGCACCAGCAACATGCCACCCGATTGTCGCCACAGCAGCCAGTGAGGCGGCACCCGCCAACAACTTCCAACGCCAGAGGGCATCGTTGGCCCCTTCCTGCTGGCTG